>DASZDB010000153.1:0-12849 GCA_035942495.1 Solirubrobacteraceae bacterium | reverse complement strand
GAGGCCCTCGAGGCCGCGGCGGAGCTCGCCGACCGCTACATCTCTGATCGCTTCCTGCCGGACAAGGCGATCGACCTGATCGACGAGGCCGCGTCGCGCATGCGGATCCGCTCGATGACCTCCCCGCCCGTGTACCGGGAGCTCGAGGAGGAGATCGAGACGACGCGGCGCGACAAGGAGGCCGCGATCGAGGCGCAGGAGTTCGAGAAGGCCGCGAATCTGCGCGACGCGGAGCGCCGCCTGACGCAGCGCAAGCGCGAGCTCGAGGAGCAGTGGGAGGCCGGCGAGTCCGAGACCGAGCGTCCGGCGATCGGCGAGGAGGAGATCGCCGACATCGTCTCGATGTGGACCGGGATCCCCGTCTTCAAGCTCACCGAGGCCGAGACGGCGAAGCTCATGCGCATGGAGGAAGAGCTCCACAAGCGCGTCATCGTCCAGCAGGCCGCCGTCGAGGTCATCTCGAAGGCGATCCGCCGCTCCCGTGCCGGCCTGAAGGACCCGAAGCGGCCGACCGGCGCGTTCGTGTTCCTCGGACCGTCCGGCGTCGGCAAGACCGAGCTGGCCCGCACGCTCGCCGAGTTCCTCTTCGGCGACGAGGACGCGATGATCCGCGTCGACATGTCGGAGTACATGGAGAAGCACTCCGTGTCCCGGCTCGTCGGCTCGCCTCCGGGCTACATCGGGTTCGACGAGGGCGGCCAGCTCACCGAGGCCGTGCGGCGCAAGCCGTACTGCGTGCTCCTGCTCGACGAGATCGAGAAGGCGCATCCGGACGTGTTCAACATCCTCCTGCAGATCCTCGAGGACGGTCGCCTGACCGACTCGCAGGGCCGCACGGTGGACTTCCGCCACGCGATCGTGATCATGACGTCGAACATCGGCGCGTCCGAGATCGCCCGCAACACGCCGCTCGGCTTCGCCGTCAGCGACGACGAGACCGGCATCACGTACGACGACATGAAGAACCGGATCATGGGCGAGCTCAAGAAGGTCTTCCGGCCCGAGTTCCTCAACCGGATCGACGACGTCATCGTGTTCCACAAGCTCCAGAAGGAAGAGATCAAGCAGATCGTCGACCTTCTGCTGCGACGGATCCGCGAGTCGATGGCCGAGCGGGGGCTGCAGCTCGAGCTCACCGACGAGGCCAAGGACCTGCTCGTCGAGAAGGGCTGGGATCCCGCGATGGGTGCCCGCCCGCTGCGCCGGGCGATCCAGCGCTACATCGAGGACCCGCTCGCGGACTTCGTCCTGCGCGCCGAGCTCACCGACGGTGCGACGGTCATGGTCGAGAAGGCGCCCGAGGAGGACGACCGCGAGGTCACGCTCACGGTCGTCGAGCCGAGCAAGGTGCCGGCCGCCGTCGGCGGCGGGACTGCCGACGAGGTCGCCGGTGCCGGCGACGAGGGCCCGGCCGAGCCTGGCGGAGCCCTGGACCAGCCGACGCTCGAGGAGCCGACCGAGGGCTGAGCTCTCAGGCAACGTGGTTAGATCGGGGGCGGCCTACGGGCCGCCCTCGGTCGTTGTGGGCGAGCTCGCGGCCGCGTCCGGAACTCGAGCGCGCGATGAAGAAGGTTGCCGCCGCCGCGGCCGACCGCCGGAAGATCAGGACGCTCGGCGTCCGCGTGTCGACGAGCCAGAGCGCTGGCTCGTACTGCGATCCGCGCGTCGCTGTGTGACATAGCGCACACGCCGGAACCCGATGTATGTGCGCTCGGCACCCGCCCCTCATCAGTGCATGAACCGTGCCGTCACACCGGGCGAGACAACGGCCAGCCGCCGGCTGATCGCGTGCGACGCAGCGCCGGCGGCACTGTCGACGGCCGGCGCCGGCGTGATTACGGACGATCGGCAGCCGCGGACGGCGCCGTTCGCCGCGCGCGCGAGTCGTGACGGACCGGTGACAGCCCCACCCGAGGCTGCGCGGCGCCGCGCCGCGCCGCGCGGCTCGCTAGCGGCCGCCAACTCGCTTCCATAACCCCGACCGCCCCGAAAGGACGATCATCGATGTCAGACGCACCGAACACCGCCATCTCCAGCGAGTCCGAGCTCGGCGAATACGCCGCGGGCGAGGCGATGATCTCCGACCCATCGGAGGGCGAGCCCAGCGAGGGCATGCGCCTCCAGACGCTGAGCTCCGGTGACGAGGGCCTCGAGGACGTCCCGGGCTACGACGGCCCGGCCGGCGCTCTGGCGGATCTGTGGACGCCGCCCACCGTCGACCTCCCCGACGCCGGCGAGGCGTCGTTCGGCCCGCTGCCGCCCGCGGCCGAGAGCGTCATCGGCGTCGATGACCGCATCAAGATCCAGAACACGGCCGAGTACCCGTGGCGCGCCCAGGCGTCGCTCGTGATGACCGCGGCCGACGGCTCGCAGTGGATCGGCAGCGGCACCTTCATCGGTCCGCGGACCGTCCTGACCGCGGGTCACTGCGTCTACATCAAGGGCAGCGGCGTGCCCGGCCGCGACGGCTGGATGCGGTCGATCACGGTGATGCCCGGCCGCAACGGAAGCGCCACGCCGTACGGCGCGAAGACCAGCTCGGCATTCCGCTCCGTCACCGCCTGGACGGTCAACGGCAATCAGGAGTACGACTACGGCGTGATCATCCTGCCGTCGTCGTTCAACAACGGGTGGTTCGGGATCACGAGCCTCGGCGATGGCGACGTCGTCAACTCGGTCGGCAACATCGCCGGCTACCCGGGCGACAAGCCGGCCGGGACGATGTGGTACCACTCGCGCAAGATTCTCTCCGTCGGTCCGCGCAAGGTGTACTACGACATCGACACTGCCGGCGGCCAGAGCGGCAGCGGCGTCTACCGGCTCGTCAACAACCAGCGCCATGTGATTGCCGTGCATGCCTATGGCGGCGGGGCGAACTCGGGCACGCGGATCAACGGTGAGGTCTTCAACTTCGTCGCCTCTTGGATCGTGTGATCCGATGAGCGCTGCGCATGCGGGGTTGATCGCCGGCGTGATTCGTGACGAGAGCGGCGCGCCGGTCGAGGGCGCGCGGGTCTACCTCACCGCTGCGCCGGGACCGATCCCGGATGTCGCCGCGCTGACGGGGCCGGACGGCAGCTTCTCGCTTGCTGCCCCCGCCCCCGGCGACTACAGGCTCGAGTGCACCGCCGACGGCGTCGCGGTGACGCACACCGACGTCACCGTGACGGGTGACGTCGATCTCGAGCTGACGCTGCGGCCGCGCTAGGCCGCGCCTGCGCCGCAGGCGCAACGACAGCCAACAGCCGAACCTCAACAGCTACGAAGGAGGACGATCAACATGGACATTTCACTGAACGGAAACGCCGGGGACTACCCGGAGGGCACGACGACGGGGCGCTACCTCGTCCTGCTCGACGAGGATGCCGCAGAGCCAGGGATCGCCGCGCTCACCGCGGCCACCGGCGCGGTCCGCGTGACCGCAAGCGATGACGTCAGCGAGCCCGCGGCCAACGAGGCGCTGTACTTCCCCGAGCTCGGCGTCGCCGTGCTCGATGCGAACCCGCAGGCAATGGGTGAGTTCGAGATCGCGTCGACGCCCGGCGTGCTCACGGTCGAGCCCGAGCGCATGAACGAGGTCTTGCGCACGACCGACGAGATCCCGGCGGTGCACACGACCGAGTACCTGCTCGGCTACCGCGAGGCCGTGATGAACCTCACCGCGCCCGCCGCCGATCTGGATGACCAGGCGGCGACACTGGCCGCCGCCGACGAGCGCGTGTCGGCGTGGGGCCTGCAGGCCGTGAACGCCATCGGCTCGCGCTACACCGGCAAGGGCACGCGCGTCGCGGTCCTCGACACAGGCTTGGATCTCAAGCACCCGGATTACGTGCGGCGCACGATCGTCACGCAGTCGTTTGTCCCCGGCGAGGGCGTGCAGGACGCCAACGGCCACGGCACCCATTGCATCGGCACGTCGATGGGCCCGAAGACCGTGGCTTCGGGGCCGCGTTACGGCCTCGCGTACGAGGCGGAGATCTACGCCGGCAAGGTGCTCAGCAACGCCGGGTCCGGCAGCGATGCGCAGATCCTCGGCGGCATCGAGTGGGCGATCCGCAACAAGTGCGCCGTGGTCTCGATGTCGCTCGGCGCCAGGACCCGCCCCGGGCAGAGCTTCTCGGCCGTCTTCGAGGCCGCCGCCGCTCGCGCGCAGCGGCTCGGGACGCTCATCGTCGCGGCCGCGGGCAACGACAGCCGGCGCCCGGGGTCGACGACGCCGGTCTCGCACCCGGCGAACTGCCCGTCGATCATGGCCGTCGCCGCCGTCGACTCGTCGCTGCGGGTCGCGGGGTTCTCCAACCGCGGGATCAACCCGTCCGGCGGCCAGGTCGACATCGCCGGCCCGGGCGTCAACGTCTACTCGAGCGTTCCGATGCCCGGGCGCTACGCCCGGTTCAACGGCACGAGCATGGCGACCCCGCACGTGGCGGGCGTCGCGGCCCTGCTCGCCCAGGCCTACCCGGCCGCCCGCGGCCTGGCGCTGTGGCACCTGCTGACGTCGCGCGCGCGCCGCCTGCCGGCACCCTCGGCGGACGTCGGCGCGGGCCTGGTACAGGCGCCTTGAGCGAACCCCGGCCGAGGCAGCCGGTCGAGGTCAACGTGCTCGTCGACGACGAGCACGTTGCTTCGATCGCCGCCGTGGCCGACCTGGCGAGGTGCGCTGGCCTGTGCGTCAGCGCCGTGCTGGGGGCCGCGGGCGTCATCACGGGCACCACCGACGGTCCTGACGCGATCAGCGCAATCGAGGCCCTCGACGGGGTGCGCTGCGTCGAGGTTGCGCGGGAGATACGGCTCCCGCCGCCGGACTCCCGCACGCAATGACGCGCAGCCGACGTGCCGCAGCCGCGACCATGACGGTCGCGGCCGCAAGCCATTGCGGCTCAGCTGCAAGCCGCTGCGGCTCGGGTTCGCGCAAGACTCACGCGATCATGACGAGCGAGCGCAGCGCGGCATCACGCTGGAGCCGCGCGAGCCCGCGCGCGCGGGTCGGGCCGATGCTGCCCAGCGGCATGTGCAGCATCACGCCGACCTGCGCGTAGTCGAGCGCAGGCTGCGCGGCGAGCAGCGTCACGAGGCGGCGCTGGCGGGGATTGAGCGATTCGAGCGCGCGCAGCAACGTCGCGCGGCGCTCGGCCTCCAAGACCGTCGCCTCCGGCGTCTCGTCCGCCGCCACGCCGCGCTCGAGGTCGTCGGTGAGCACCTCGCGCGTGCGCCGCTGCAGGAGGTGCAGCGCCTCCCTGCGTACGGTCGTCACGAGCCAGCCGGTGACCGCGGCCGGGTCGCGGATGCTGTCGAACTTGCGGTACAGGAGGGTCCATGCGCTCTGCAGGACGTCATCGACGTCCGCAGGAGCGAGGCGGTAAGGGCGCAGCGCCCGGCGCAGCTTCGGATCCAGCCGCTGGACCAGCCGCGACCATGCGAGCTGGTCGCCGACGCGAGCGGATGTCACCAGCGCGACGAGCTGCTGCTCGCCGGCCGGAGCGATGTTCGGTGTCGTTGTGTCGGGCGAGGTCGTCATGCTTGGCGAGCCTCTGACGGACCGCTTGCAGCCCGCTTGCAATTCACCGTCAATCCCTTTCGGGTGGTTTGCAGGCAAAAGGAACGCCCTCGAGGGAGGGCGTTCCTGTGCACGGCGCGGCTGTGGCGATCGGCTACACGTGCTTGTATCCGCGTCGCGTCATGCTCACGAAGTACGGCTCGGACTGCGCCGGGACGTTGCGCTGCACGACGTCCGACAGGCGGCTGGTGTCCTTGATGATCTTCATGCCGGCCGGCGAGAACGTCTCCTCGTTGAACACGCGGGGTGCGAGCAGCGGGTTCGTCAGCGCCTGTGAGAACGCGTCGAACGCCACCATGGTCATCATCAGCGGCGGCAGCACGTCGTTGGGACCGAGGTCCTCCGCGAACAGCCCGACGAAGAACTCGACGTCCTCGACTCCGCCGGGGTACAGCTCGGCGAGCTTGTGCTGAACCTTCGGGTTCGAGGAGATCTCGGCGAACGAGGCCACCGGGGGATGGCGACAGAGCCGCCGGTAGTCGTTGTAGGAGGCGAGCCCGGCCTTGCGCGCCTGCCCGATGCTCGGCGTCTCGGCGACCTCCACGAGGAAGCTGTCGGTGTTGAACAGGCACATACGCCCCGCGGCCTGAGCGGACGCCGCGCCCAGGAGCCGACCCAGGCCCGTCGACGTCAGCAGCGGGGTGTTCGAGAGCAGCTGCGTCACCGCAAGCGGCTTGCCGTCGAGATGGAAGATCGACGGAACGAGGCAGTGCCACCGGTAGAGCAGGTTGAACTCGATGGCCACCCAGTTCTGGCGATACCACGGCGCGTCGCCGTAGCTGCCGGGCGCGACGCGGAACTGGAAGTAGGTCGGGTTGATGTGGTTGATGTAGTCCTCGACGACGATCTTGAGCACCAGGACCGTCAGGACGTTGCGCGCGGTCTCGAACACCCGATCGTCGTCCCACGCCGGGTACTCGGTGCCCAGCCGCTTGGCGATCCGGTTGTGCTCACGCAAGAACAGCACGTTGAGGGCAATGAACCCGAGGTTGCTCGTGTCCGTGCCCATCGCGAAGACGGTCTTCTTCACCTCGGCCTCGGCTTCCGGCGCCATGGGGGGCAACAAAGGAGCCGGAAGCTCGGAGAAGTCGGGGTGGGGCGTGGGCTTCCCGTGCTTGTCGAGCACGTGCTCACCATCCTCGTCGAGCATGTAGTAGTAGGGCGGGTACTCCTCGCCGTTGATGGTCTGGCTTCTCAGCAGCCCGCGGCCGGTCCGCAGCTGGTTGGTCGCCTTGCGGTTGAGCCCGTAGAGCTGCGCGACGTCGATGTCGTGATTGGATTCGTTCTTCGTCGTGTCGCGAAGTATCGGCTTGCCATCGCGGTCGACCCGTGTTCCGTCGCGCTCGGTACGCAGGATGCCGTCGGTCAACCACTGCGCGAAGTAGGTGAACAGCACCGTCGTCTTGCGGCATACGACGAAGTCGTCGCGCAGGAACGCGCGAGCGACGTCCTCGATCGCCGGCGACGGCGGTCGCTTCGCATCCGGCGACACCGCGGGGAGGTGGCGGCTGCTGTACGTACGCTCGGTTAGCGACGCCCAGGACGTATATGGCATCAGCGTGCTCAGTGGGTTCGGGCGCGGCTCGATCCGGCCGATCAGCCTGTTGATCGCGACGCGGTTGAGCAATCGCTGCAGCGGGCCGATGCTCTGGACCAGCCGCCAGAACGGGGCGAAATGTGAGGCCACGTAGGCCGCGAGCGCCGGCGTCGGACGTGACGGGGACTTCCAGCGCCGGTCGCGCGGCAGCCGGATGTCCCGTGCCCCGATCTCCCAGACCAGGATGCCGATGAGCAGGAAGTGTTCGAGCAGCAGCCCCGCGCCGAGGACGACCGCGGCCAGCAGGAGCTGACCTTCGGTGATCAGCACCAGGCACGCCACGGCGCCCCCGACCTCGAGCGCCGTGCCGAGCAGCCCCTTGCCGGAGAACAGCCCGCTGCGGAACCTGGTGTCCCGAATCGCCGCGACCTCCATCTGATGCTTGAGGTGCATGGCCACCAGCAGGCCGGCAGCTGCGATCGGCTCCCAGAGCCCGAGCTCGAGTACGCACACCACCCAGAGCACCCAGATCGCCGTCTCGGTGTTCCCGGCGATCCCAAGTCTCCAATGCAGCTGGCGCAGGTGATGCGCGCCTACGGGTCCGGGGGCCGACTCGCCCCATCGCCGCAGTCCACCCAGGCGGACGAACCGCTGCAGCACGACCGTTTCCACCATCTCTCCGACGAGCAGTGCGAGCAGCCCCCACCAGACCTCGCCGTCCACGTGCAGCCGTAGCCACAGATAGATCGAGACGGCCTCGATGACGGACACCGCCAGCAGCCCGCCCAGCCGCGCGGCCGGCGAGATCACGACCGCCGGCTCGAGCGCCTCCAGCTCGGGGTTGTCGGGTTCCTCATGGTCGAGCGGATCGGCGTCCGGTTCGCCCGTCGCGCGCGTTATCGGGCTGCGGGCGTCGAGCGCGCTGCGCCCGATCGGCCGTTCCTGTTGCGCGACACCGTTATGAGTGATGGACGGTTGCACGGCGCTGCTCCTTCGGTGGATCGGTTGCAAAACGGTGCGTTGCGGCACACCGGTTCTTGGACGGACGCGAACTCGGCGAGCAGTCTCTGCCACCCCGCTTGCAGTTCGCTTGCAAAACCTCACACCGACCGCGGGCGACGGAGTAGCGTCCGACAGGTAGATGGAGTTTCGGATACTCGGACCACTGGAGGCCCATAGCGATCGCGGGACCGTGGCGTTGGGAGGCGTCAAGCCGCGCGCGATCCTCGCGGTGTTGCTGCTGCGCGCCAACGAATCGGTGAGTGCCGAGCGGCTCGCACTCGCGCTTTGGGGTGAGGACGCACCGCCAAGCGCCGTCCAGCGCATTCAGGTGCACGTCTCGCGGCTGCGCAAGGCGCTGGGCGGGTCGGAGATCCTGAACACGACAGCGGCCGGATACCGGCTGCTCGTGCGGCCCGGCGAGCTTGACGCCGAGCGGTTCGCCCGGCTGCTCGAGGACGGCGAGCGATCGCTTGCGAGCGGCCAACCTGAGTACGCGGCAGCGCTGCTGCGCGACGCGCTGGCGCTGTCGCGGGGCCCGCCGCTGGCGGATCTCGCCTTTGAGCCGTTCGCGCCGATGGAGATCGCGCGCCTCGAGGAGCAGCGACTGGCGGCGCTCGAAGCGCGTGTCGCCGCCGACCTGCTGCTACACCGCCATGCCGCGCTGGTCGGTGAGCTGCGCCAGCTCGTGGGCACCTACCCGACGCGCGAACGACTCGTCGCCCAGCTGATGCTCGCGCTGTACCGCTGCGGACGCCAGCGCGACGCGCTGGACGTCTATGCGAACGCGCGCAAGTTCCTGTCGAACGAGCTGGGCCTCGAGCCGGGCCTGGCGCTCAAGGACATGCAGCGGGCGATCCTCGCGCAGGCGCCGGCACTCGACATGCAGGTATCGGCGGTCCCCGCCGGACCATCGACCGCGCCTGCCGCAAGCCGGCCGTTCCCCGTGCCCACGGTGCTTGCAATCGACAGCGACCGCACGTTCGTCGGGCGTGCCTCGGATCTCGCGGCACTGGACAGCGTCTATGACGAGGTACGAGGCGGCGCGCGACGGCTCGTCCTCGTGTGCGGCGAGCCCGGCATCGGAAAGACCCGGCTGGCGGCGCAGTTCGTGCAGCGCGTATGCGGCGACGGCGCGATCGCGCTCTACGGGCGCTGCGACGAGGAGGGACTGCTCGCGCAGCAGCCGTTCGTCGAGGCACTGCGCCAGTACGTCAGCCAGTGTCCCCGGCACGAGCTCGCCGGCCAGCTGCAGCTGATCAGCGGCGAGCTGCGACGGATCGTGCCGGAGCTCGCCGAGCGGATCGCCGATCTGCCGGAGCCGCTCGCTGGCGATCCGGAAGGCGCGCGCTCGCGGCTCTTCGAGGCCGTGTGCTCGCTGCTGTGCCGGGCCGCGCAGCACAGACCGCTCGTGCTCGTGCTCGACGACCTGCACTGGGCCGACCAGTCGACCCTGCTCCTGCTGAAGTACCTCGCGCGCTACACGCGCGAGGCGCGCCTGCTGGTGCTCGCGACCTACCGGGACACGGAGCTCGACGACGAGCACCCGCTGAGCGCGACGCTCGCCGAGCTCGGACGCGAGCGCCGGCTGCACCGCCACGCACTCGCGCCGCTGGACGCGGCGGCGGTCTCGCAGCTCGTCGGCATCCACGCCGGGGCCGACGCGTCGGCGGAGCTGCGCAGGATCGTCTACGAGGGAACCGAGGGCAACGCGTTCTTCGTCGTGGAGGTGCTGCGCCACCTCACGGAGTCCGGTGCGATCGGCGCCGGGAGCGCGAGCCGATCCGCCCCGGAGCCGGGCCAGCTCGCGGTGCCCGACGGCGTGCGCGACGTGATTGCCCAGCGCGTCCGGCGCCTGGGGCCTCAGACCAACCGGCTCTTGGTCACCGCATCGATCCTCGGACGCACGTTCGAGCTTGACGTGCTGCAGCGGCTGAGCCCGCTCGCGGAGGACGAGCTGCTCGACGGGCTGGAGGCGGCGGCTCGCGCTCACGTCATCGAGGAGGTCGCCGGAGCGCCGGGCCACTACACGTTCTCGCATGCCTTGATCCGTGACGCTCTCTACGGCGCGCTGACCCCGACCCGGCGGGTGCTCATGCACCGTCGCGCCGGCGCTGCGATCGAGGAGGTGCACAGCGCCAACCTCGAGCCGTATCTCGGCGAGCTCGCGCACCATTTCGCGGACGCAGGCGCCGCCGGCCACCTCGACAAGGCGATCGAGTACGGCATGCGCGCCGGTGAGCACGCGGCCGCCCAGCTCGCCTACGAGCAGGCCGCCATCCACTACCGCCAGACCGCCGAGCTCATCGATGCCGTGGACCCGGTGCGGCTGCAGCGTCAGCGCTGCGACCTCGTGATTGCGCAAGGCGAGGCGGAGTGCCGGGCCGGCGAGCCCGTCTACCGCACGACGTTGCTGGGAGGAGCGCGGCTCGCCCGGCAGCTACGCGATGCCGAGCGCCTCGCGCGGGCCGCGCTGGCCAACACGCGCGGCATCTTCAGCTCGGGCCTGGGCGTCGATCAGGAACGCGTAGCGATGCTGAACGCGGCACTCGAGACCTACGACGCCGCCGACAGCCCGACGCGCGCCGCGCTCATGGCGCTGCTCGCGCTCGAGCTCATCACCGAGCACGACTCGACCCGGCGCGACCAACTCCACCGCGACGCGATCGCCATGGCGCGGCGCATCGGCGACGCGCGAACGCTCGCGCTCGTCTTGACCCAGCGCTGTGTCGCGCAGTGGACGCCCGCGCCGCTGGCCGAGCGCCGGGCTCAGCTGCGCGAGGCCGTCGCGCTGGCCGGGGAGCTCGGCGATCCGCTGCTGAAGGGTCATACCGCCTTTCTCTCCGTGCAGCTGGCGATGAACATCGGCGACGTCGGCCAGGCCGACCGCGACCTCGAACGTTTGCGCGCCATCGCCGACGAGCTCGCGCAGCCGTTCATGCGCTGGTACTACATGGTCGCTCGCGCGAAGCGCTACTCGATCAGCGGCCCCGGCGAGGAGGCCGAGCGCGCCGCCTTCGCCGCGCTCGAGGTCGGGCGACGCTGCGGACACCCGGACAGCATGCTCTGGTTTCTCGGCCAGATCGTCGCCGCGCGCTTCGTGCACGGCACCCTCGATCGTGGCGATCCCCACATGCCATCCCTCATCGCCGCCGCGGGCGAATCGATTCCGACGAGCCCCGAGATCACGCCGAGCAGGGCGAGTCCGCTGCTCATCGGGTCGGGGATGAGCGCGATCCTCTGCGAGGTCGGCCGCTTCGAGGATGCGCGCGGGCATTTCGAGTTCGTCATGCGCGTCGGCCTCGACGACCTGCCGTCGGACTACCAGGCGCTGACGATCCCCGTCTACGCGAGCATCGCGTGCGCGCAACTCGGTGACAGGCGGCGAGCAGGGCGACTGTACGAGATCCTCGAGCCCGAGCGCGACCGCCTCGTGAGCACAGGCGCGAGCTGGTTCGGCGCGACGACGCACTATCTCGGCCTCCTCGCCGCCACGCTGGAGCGTCCCGACGAGGCGGACGCGTATTTCGACGCGGCGCAACGCACGTACCGGTCGATGGACGCGAGGCCGTGGCTGGCGCGGCTGAGCAGCGACCGGGACGGCGCCCGAGTGCGTGCGGGCTGACCGCGCCGGCGCCTGACCAGCCGCCGCTCGCGGCGCCGGTCGGGAACTTCGCGCCATTTTCGCATCCCACGACCGTAGTCCCGGGCCGGACTGCGCCGCGACCGTTGTGACGTCGCCTACAGCAGCGTGCCGCGGGCCACGTCGAGGTCGACGTGCGACTCCCAGCGCGCGATCCGGCCGTCGCGGAACGTCCACAGGTGCGCGGCCGCCCAGCGCAACTCCTGCCGGCTGCCGCGCGGCGTCGCCGTGATCGAGACGAGCGCGAGCGCGTGGTCGTCGCCCATCGGGATGACGCCGTCGGTCGTGATCTGCATCGTCTCGTAGCCGCCGTCCCAGCGCGCGACCCATTCATGCCAGCCATCGAGGCCGTACAGCGCCGTCTCGACCGGGCGTAACGGGTCGCAGACGAGCTCGACGTCGGGATGGACGCTGTCGGTGAGGGCCTGAAGGCCGTCCTCGTTCCAGCGCGCGTACAGCTGTTCGGCGACTTCCGCGGCGATCTGTGGCACCGACCCACAATACGACGCGTCCGCGAACGCCTGGCCGTCTGTTCGACCGTCCGTGCAGCGTCAGCGAACGGTGTTCCATCCGGCGTCACGCCCAGAGAACATGGAGATCCTGCGGCTCGCGTCGCTGACGTACCTCGGGTCGCTGAGCATGCGCGAGCTGAGCGCGATCGCGCCCTACGCGCAGGAGGTGTCGCTTCCGGCGGGGCGCCGCGTGCTGCTCGACGGCGGGTTCGCGCAGGAGCTCGTGCTGGTGGCGACGGGTCGCGGCAGCGTTCGCAGCGCCGGTGAGACCGTGGCCGCGCTCGGCCCGGGCGACGTGTTCGGCACGCTGGCCCCGCGTCGCACGACGTATCCGTCCGCGACCGTGACGGCACTGAGCCCGCTGCGGCTCGTCGCGTTCAGCACGCGCGACCTGCGCGAGCTGGACCGCCTCGCGCCGGACGTGCTGCAGGCGCTGCTGGCTGCGTGTGCGCAGGAGCCCGTGCTGCGGGCGAAGACCCCGCCCGTGGCGGCGGCGATCGTACGGTCGGCCGCTGCCGCCGCGTAGCATCCGCGCATGAGCCACTCGCCGCCGCCCGGCGATGTCGGCGCGCCGCGACGCCGCGGCGCCGGCGCTCGGGCC
>DASZDB010000152.1:0-2416 GCA_035942495.1 Solirubrobacteraceae bacterium | reverse complement strand
GAGGATGAACATCCCCGACAGGAAGTCCTTGACGAGCGACTGCGCACCGAAGCCGAGCGCGATGCCGACGATGCCGGCGCCGGCCAGCAGCGGCGCGAGGTTCACCCCGAATTCGCCGACGATCAGAAAGCCGGCGATCGTGAAGATGACGGCGGTCGCGACGCTGCGCAGGACGCTGGTCAGCGCGTTCATGCGCTGCTCGGCGCGCACGCTGACCTCGCTGGGCTGCAGCAGCGCTTTGGACGTGCGGCGCCGCAGCACACCCAGGCGCTCCTGGACCGGCCCCGAGTGCAGCGTGCGCAGGCCACGCCGGATCGCGCGGCCGACGAGCCGGTTGAGGACGAACGCGACGAGCAGGATCGCCACCGCGGCCAGCGTCGCGCCGAGCACCTTGTCGGCGAGCTCCGCGAGCGCACGGTCCTCGGTCCACTCGAACACCTCGCGACAGAAGAAGCCGGGATCCTCGCCGCAGGCGTCCCGCAGCGAGGCAGGCGTCACCGCTGATAGCGGGAGGAACACAGCGGCCGACACGCTACCAACCGCCTCGCGAGATCTTCGATTGCCGTTAACACGCCCATCTAGACTCATTCGATGGCCGTCGCCGTCGCCCGTGAGCTGTCCGGCCCCGCCCGGCTCGGGCGGCGCACGAAGCTCATCGTCAAGACGCTCGTCCCCGGCGACATCGCTGTGCTCGACCATCGCGACCTCGACCGCGTCTCCGCGGAGGACCTCATCGCCGCAGGCGTGCTCGCCGTGCTCAACTGCAGCGTGTCGTCGACCGGCGCCTATCCGAACATGGGACCGCTGCTGCTCGTCCAGGCGGGCATCCACCTCGTCGATCTGCCCGACGACGCGCTCTTCAACCGCCTCAAGGACGGCGACAAGATCACGATCCGCGGCGGCGAGATCCTGCGCGACCGGAAGGTGATCGCGACGGGCGCCGTGCAGGCGCCCGGCGCCGTCCGCGCCGCCACCGACGAGCGCCGGCGCGAGATCGGCGACGCCCTCGAGGCGTTCGCGCGCAACACGATCGAGCACATGCTCGACGAGCGCGAGCTGCTCTCCGGGCGCATCGAGCTGCCGCGCTTCGACACGGACTTCCGCGACCGCCCGGCGCTGATCGTCGTGCGCGGCGTCGACCACGAGAAGGACCTGCGGATGCTGCGGCCCTACATCCGCGACGTGAAGCCGAAGATCATCGCTGTCGACGGCGGCGCCAACGCCCTGCTGGCCGCGGGCTTCAAGCCCGACATGATCGTCGGCGACATGGACTCCGCCAGCGACGCGGCGCTGCGCTGCGGCGCCGAGCTCGTCGTCCACGCCTACCCCGACGGCCGCGCGCCCGGCCGCGAGCACCTCGAGGAGCTCGGGCTGCCCTTCAAGCTCGTCCCCGCGCCGGGTACGAGCCAGGACGTCGCGATGATCATCGCCGCGGAGAAGGGCGCGCAGCTGATCGTGTCGGTCGGATCGCAGTTCAACCTCGTCGAGTTCCTCGACAAGAACCGCCGCGGGATGGCCTCGACGTTCCTCACGCGGCTGCGCCTGGGCGAGATCCTCGTCGACGCCAAGGGGGTGAGCCGGCTGTACCGACCGCTGCCCGGCCGCTCACCGGTCGCCTTCGTGGTGGCGGCGGGCCTGCTGTGCCTGCTGGCGATCGTCCTGTTGACGCCCGCGCTGCGCGACGTCGCCGACCTCCTGTGGCTCAAGCTCGAGGTCGTGCTCGGGCTCGAGTGAGCCGGTCTCTCTGAATGTTCGACTTCCGCTACCACGCGCTGTCGCTGGCAGCCGTCTTCATCGCGCTCGTCGTCGGGCTGCTGCTCGGCGTCGCGATCGGCGACAAGGAGGGGCTGGTCTCCTCCGCGCGGCAGGACCTGCGCAGCTCGCTGCGCGCCGACGTGCGCCAGGCGAGTCGGGAGCGTGACGAGGCGAAGCAGCGGCTGCGCGAGCAGGAGCAGTTCAGCGACGCCGCGTACCCGATCCTCACGCGCGACCAGCTGCGCGGCCTTCGCATCGGCCTTGTCGTGCTCGGTGACGACGGCCGCGCACCGGACCTCGTACGCCGGGCGCTGGAGCCGACCGGCGCCGCTCTGGCGCTCGTCGCCGTGGTGCGCGAGATCGTCGAGCTCGAGGCGCTCGCCGAACGCGCCCGAGGGCCGCGCTACGCCGAGTTGGAGGAGGACCCGACGCTCCTCGACGAGCTCGGTCGGCGCGCCGGCGTTCAGATGGTGCTCGGCGGCAGGCTCGTCCGCCAGATCGGCACGGCGCTTCTGCAGACGCGCAGCGGGCAGGTCGGCGATCTCGACGCCGTGATCGTCATGCGCCCGTCGGACAAGCCGGAGGACAAGCAGACGGCCGACCAGCTGGCCGACCTGCAGGACGGCCTCGCCCGCGGCCTCGTGCAGACCGACGTCAAGGT
>DASZDB010000151.1:0-1977 GCA_035942495.1 Solirubrobacteraceae bacterium | reverse complement strand
CACGCGAGCGCGGGCAACCCGTTCTTCGTCGACGAGCTCGTGCAGCTGCTCGCCGCGCAGGGCCGGCTGCACGACGAACGCGCCGCCGAGCGCCCGCTGCCACTGCCCGACGGCGTGCGCGACGCGATCCGCCGCCGCCTGAGCCCGCTCGAGCCGCCCGTCCTGCAGGCGCTCGCCGCCGCCGCGGTCATCGGCGGCGAGTTTCGCCTCCAGACGCTCGCGCGCGTGCTCGACGAGCCGACGACGGCGGTGCTCGCGTGGCTCGAGCTGCCCCTGCGCGGCGGCATCGTCCTCGCCGGCCCGGATCCCGGCCGCTTTCGCTTCGCCCACGCGCTCGTGCGCCACACGCTGCTCGAGAGCCTGGGCGCCACGCGCCGCGCGCGGCTGCACCTCGTCGTCGCCGAGGCGCTGGAGGAGGCCTACGGCGACGACCTCGAGCCGCATCTCGCCGAGATCGCCCATCACTTCCTGCAGGCGGCGGGCGAGGGCGGCGCCGAGCGGGCGGTCGCGTACGCGGCGCGGGCCGCGCAGCGCGCCGTTGCCCAGTTCGCCTACGAGGAGGCGGCCCGGCTCTACGAGCGCGCGCTCGACGTCGGCGCCTCGCTGCCGGCCGACGAGCCGCGCGCGTGGCAGCTCGCGCAGGGGGTGGGCGAGGCGCGCATGCGCGCGGGCGACGTCGACGGCGCGCTGCGCGCGTTGCGGGCGGCGGCCGAGCACGCGCGCCGCCTCGACGATCCCGAGCGCCTGGCGCAGACGGCGCTGGCGACCACGCTCGGCGCGTTCTCGCCGGGGCTCGTCGAGCCCGAGCTGGTGGCCACGCTCGAGGAGGCGCTCGAGCGCCTGGATGCGCTGGCGCCGCAGGAGCCATTGCAGGGCGCGACGATCGACGCGCTGCGCTGTCGCCTGCGCGTCCAGCTCGCGCTGGCGCTGTACTGGTCGCCGCAGCGCGAGCGCCGCGAGCAGCTCGTCGACGAGGCGCTCGGGCTGGCGCGCGAGATCTACAGCGGAGCGGCGGCGCGCAGCTCGCCGGCGCACCGCGTGCTCGCGGACCGCACGCTGGCGTTCGCGCTCGCGCAGGGGTTCGTCGCCGTCTGGGGACCCGACACCGTCACCCGCGGGCTGCCGATCTCGCTCGAGGCACTCGAGCTGTGCGAGCGCACGAACGACGCCGAGCTCGGGATGCAGGTGCGGCTGTGGCGCATCAGCCTCCTGCTCGAGCTCGACGACCCGCACCGCGCCGAGGAGGAGATCGAGGCCTTCGGCTCCACCGCCCGCCGTCTCGGCCAGCCGCGGATGCTCGTCTACGACCCGCTGCACCGCGCGCTGGCGGCGCACCTGCGCGGCGACTTCGCCGCCGCGGAGCGGTTCACGGCCGAGGCCGTCGACCAGTCGCGCGACGTGCGCGGCTCGATCGCGCCGATCATCGCCGATGCGCAGACGTTCTTCGCGCTGCGCATGCAGGGGCGCCTGCGCGATCTCGAGCCGCTCGTGCGCCGCAACGCCCACCGGCTGCCGGCGATGCGCCGCTGGCGCTGCGGCCTGGCGCTCGTGCTCGCCGAGCTCGGCCGCGAGGACGAGGCCCGCCGTGAGCTCGAGCAACTCGCGGCCGCCGACTTCGAGGACGTGCCGCGCGATGCGCTCTGGCTCGTCTCGATGTCGCTGCTCGCCGAGCTCTGCGCGCTGCTCGACGACCGCCCGCGCGCGCGGCGCATCTACGAGCTGCTCGTCGGCTACGAGGGCCGCAACGTCGTCTCCATGGGCGCCGTGTACCTCGGACCGGTCGCACGCTCGCTCGGCCTGCTCGCGATGACGACCGGCGAGGACGAGCGCGCGCTCGGTCACCTGGAGACCGCGCGCTCGGCGGCCGAGCGGATGGCGGCGCGCCCGATCGTGGTGCTGGCGGCGCTCGACGCGGCCGAGGTGCTGGCGCGCCGCGCGGCGCAGGGCGACGCACAGCGCGGTCGGGCCCTCGTGCAG
>DASZDB010000150.1:0-3741 GCA_035942495.1 Solirubrobacteraceae bacterium | reverse complement strand
CCGGTAACTGTGGCGGCGACGACCGCAGCGCCGAGCGCGAGCGGGGCGCCGACGAGCGCGGTCCTGCGCCGGCGAGCGATGCGGCGCCTGCGGCGCTCGATGCCGCCGAGCAGGTCGCCGCGCAGGGTGTCGAGGTCCGGGATGTCGGTCATGGTGCCTCCAGCAGGTCGGCTAGTTGGGTCAGGCCTCGGGTGACGCGCACGCGCGCCGCGCCTTCGCTGCAGCCGAGCCGCTGTGCGACCTCGGCATAGGGCAGCTCGTCGGTGATGCGCAGGGCGACGGCGCGGGCCGTCCCCGGGGCAAGCTGCTCGAGCGCGGCCGTCAGCGCGGGCCGCAGCGTGCTCAGGTCCGCGAGCTCCTCGATCCGCGTCAGCGACGCGTCGTCGAGCTCCACGCGTTCGATCCCCAGCCGCCGGCGCGCGCGGTCGTCGACGCGCCGGCGCCGTAGGGCGCGCCCGAGCTGGTGGCGGGCGATCCCGAGCAGCCACGCGTAGGCCGGCGCTCCGGTGTCGCGGTAGCGGCGGCGGCTGGCGAACGCCACCGCGAACGTCTCGGCGGTGAGGTCGGCCGCGTCCTGGGCGTCCCAGGTGCGGCGCGCGAAGAAGCCCAGCAACGCCTCGGCGTGGCGGTCGTAGAACTCGCCGAACGCCTCGGGGCGACGGGTCGACTCGCGCAGCAGCTCGGCGTCGCTCAGCGGCATTAACCGGATATGCCGCTGGCGCCCCGCGGTGTTACACGCCGCCCCGCAAAAGATTCTCCTTGCCGCCGTGCCACGCCTATACGCTGCCGCGCACATGCGCCAATCGTTGCTGTTCGCCCTGCTCGCCATCTGCTGTCTCGTGCCGGCCGCCACGGCCTCGGCGGAGGTCGACGCCAACACGGACGGCGACGATCGCATCGTCGTCGTCGGATCGGTGCTCATCGATCGCGAGGAGACCGCGGGCGACATCTACGTCCTCGACGGCGACGTGACGATCCGCGGCACGGTGACCGGCGACGTGGTGGTCGCGGACGGTGACGTGATCATCCGCGGCACGGTCGAGGGCAATGTCGTGACGGTTGCGGGCCAGGCGACCCTCGGTCGGCGCGGCAACGTGCGTGGTGACATCACCTACGCCGACGAGGCGCCCGTCCAGACCCCCGGCTCGCAGGTCGGCGGCGAGGTCAAGAAATTCGACGTCGCCGACGCCGGGATCATCGGCGCGATCGCCTGGCTCATCGGGATCACCGTCTCGCTGTTCCTGCTCGGGCTGATCCTGCTGCTGCTCGCGCCGCGGGCTGCCGACGCGGTAGAGCGCACGGCGAAGGCGAAGGCGCTCGTCTCGTTCGGCGTCGGCTTCCTGGCGTTCTTCCTGATCCCGATCATCGCGGTGGCCGCCTTCTTCACGGTCGTCGGGATCCCGCTCGGCGTCATCCTGCTGCTGCTCGTCCTCCCGCTGTACGCGATCTCCTACGTCACCGCCGCATTCGCGCTCGGGCGCCGGATCATCAAGGGGTCGCGGATCCTGGCGTTCCTCGTCGGCCTGGTCATCCTCGGATTGCTCTCGCTCATCCCCATCGCCGGCGGCCTCATCGGCCTCCTCGCGACGATGTTCGGGCTGGGGTTGCTGCTGATGACGCTGTTCCGCGCCCGCTCGTAGCGCGACTGCAAGTTCTCTTGCACTTTGCAGGGCTTTAGGCGTCGATCGCGAGGTCATTGCTAGCGTCGCGGGCCGCCCCGCGCATGACCTCCCGACGCCTTGCTCTCCTCTGTGCTCTCGCCGCATCCGTCGCGGTGATCGGGATCGTGCTCGGGCCGGCCGGCGCCGGCGGGCAGAGCCTGACGGGCCGGATCGACTCCAAGGCCGACCGCGCCGAGTACCTGCGCTCGGTCGTCGCGCAGGAGACGGCGAAGATCCGCGCCTCCAGCGCGGGCCTCGCGCGGGCGCAGCGGCGCCTGCGCAAGCTGCAGGCCGAGACCGCCGCCCAGCGCGCCGCGCTGCAGGCCGTCCGCGAGGAGTTCATCCGCGCGCGCGACCGCCTCACCCGCCTGGTCAAGCTGCAGCGCGGCGCGACCGACGCGCTGCGCGCGAACCTGCAGGCCGCCTATCGCAACGGCGAGCCCGACATCGTCTCCGTGGTCATCAGCGCCCGCGGCTTCACCGACCTGCTCGAGAAGACCGAGTTCCTCAAGCGCATCGCGAAGCGAAACGCGACGATCATGGACGTCGCGCGCAGCACGCGCGGCCGGGTCACGCGCCAGACCGAGCGCCTGGCGGCGATGCAGAGGCGTGAGCTGGCGCTGGCGCGGCGCCTGGACCGCAAGCGCGCCGACGCGCAGGCCGTCGAGACCGCGCTGCTGCGCGAGCGCGAGAAGCACCTCGCGCGCTCGAACTTCAGGCGCGCGGAGCTGCGCGAGGTCCAGGGCCAGCTCGCCGCGCTGCGCGAGCGGCTCGCGCGCAGCGCCCGCGCGGGGATCGCCACGAACGCCGGCGGCCAGGTCCAGCCGCCCGCCGGCGCGCCGCCCGCGGTCGGGCTCGTGATGGCCGCCGGCAACGCGATCGCCGGCCTGCCCTACCTCTACGGCGGCGGCCACGGCGGCTTCAAGGACACCGCGTACGACTGCTCGGGCTCGATCAGCTACGCGCTGGCCGCGGCCGGCCTTGTCACCTCGCCGATGTCGTCGGGTCCGTTCATGAGCTGGGGCCAGCCCGGGCCGGGCAAATGGATCACGGTCTACGCCAACGCCGGCCACGCCTACATGGTCGTCGCGGGCTGGCGCTTCGACACCTCGGCGCTGCGCGGCGGCACGCGCTGGACGCGGGAGATGCGGCCGTCCGGCGGGTTCGTCGCCCGCCATCCGCCCGGGCTCTAGGTTCGCGAGCGCACGAGCCAGCGCGCGCGCTCGGCCTTCGCATAGCTCGCCTGCGCGGCGAGCTGCTGGATCGCGAGCGCGATCGTCGGATAGACGTGCACGACGCTCGCGAGGTCGGCGAGCTTGAGCTTGCGGTCGATCGCCAGCGCCAGCTCGCCGATCAGCTCGCCCGCCGCCGGCGCCAGCACGTGCGCGCCGACGATCCGCCCCTTGGCCGTGACGATCCGCAGCTCGCCGTCCTGCGCGGAGTCCGTTCGCGCCCGGTCCGAATGCGCCAGGTCGTGGCGCCAGACGCGCACCGCGCCGTCGCCGTGATCGGTGCGCGCCTGCGCCTCGGTGAGGCCGGCGTGCGCGAGCTCGGGGTCGGTGAACGTGCACCACGGCACGAGGTAGGCGCCGCGGCTCGTGCCAGGCAGGAACATGTTGCGCACCGCGCGCGCGGCCTCGTAGCCCGCGGCGTGGGTGAAGTGGTGGCGCCCGGCCACGTCGCCCGCGGCATAGATCGACTTCACGCTCGTGCGCAGCGCAGCGTCCACCTCGACACCGTGCGCGCCGACCTTCACGCCGCACTCCTCGAGGCCGAGCCCGTCGATGTTCGGCGTGCGGCCCGCGCCGACGAAGACGTCGCTCGCGGTCCACGATCTCTCGCCCGCATGGACGGTCTTCGTGCCGTCGCGCGCGACGCTGACCCGGTCGACCCCGACGTCGGTGACGATCTCGACGCGCTCGGCGCGCAGCGCGGCGGCGAGCCGCTCGGCGAGCTCGGGTTCCTCGCGCGGCAGCAGGCGCGAGCCGCGCTGCAGGATCGTGACGCGGGCGCCCAGCCGCGCCAGGCCCTGGGCGAGCTCGACGCAGATCGGCCCGCCGCCGATCATCACGACGCTGCG
>DASZDB010000149.1:0-9445 GCA_035942495.1 Solirubrobacteraceae bacterium | reverse complement strand
ACTCCTGCCTGGGGCATGGGCGCGACCTGTGTCGGCCACCGGTCTGCCGCGTCAGTGCCGCCGCAGCTCCCCGCGGCCGACGCGCTCGGCCAGGTCGGGCTCGAAAAGACCGAATCCCGTGCGCGCCCACAGCGAGTCGGTCTCGAACCACGGCTTGCCGTCGTCGCGCAGCGCGGCGGGCGGGCGGCCGCCGCGCAGGTCACTGCGGCACGCGCCGCAGGCCGGCACGGTGAGGTCGGGCTTCCACTCGATCGGCTTCGTCGAGCCGGGGTGGCGGGGGTCGAAGAAGCACAGCGCCACGGGGCGGGTCACGGGCAGACCGGCCTCGAGCGCCTCGGCGGCCGCGAGCGCGCGGCTGCCGTCCTCGACGAGCACGAGCGCGCCGACGAGGTCGACCATCTCCGGCTCGGACGCCAGCACGCGACGGGCGGCGGCGTAGGCGTCGAGCGCGTGCTGCTGGCGCTCCTGGGCGCGCTCGCTCGCCGGCGTGCCGGTGCGGTCGATGCGGTCGGCGAACGCGATCAGGCGCTCCTCGATCTGCTCGCGCAGCTCGCCGGCCTGCGCGGTGTGGGCGTGCCGGAAGGCGCGCGCCGGGATCAGCGGCTCGTCGGGGGGCGCGGGACGGGCGTGGCGGTGGCGCCGCCGGCGCCAGTGCACGAGGGCGCTGCCTGCGGCGAGCGCCGCGAGGATCCCGAGGGCGACACGCCAGCCGGCGGCGCCGCCATCGTCCTCGTCCGCTCCGTCCGCCGCCGTCGTCGGCGGCGGCGGCGGCGAGAACGTCTCGCGATCCGCGCGCAGACGATCCTGGGTGCGCTCGAAGCGGGCGGCGAGATCCGGTGCGCTGAGCGCCTCGACGAAGCGCCGGACCTTGACGATCTGCGGCTCGTCGAACTCGCGCGACTCGAAGTTGCCCACGGTGCTCGCCTGGTAGAGGTCGGGGTCCTCGTCGTCGACCCCGAAGGCCCTGGCCGTCAGCAAGCGGTCGTCGACGGTGACGTACACGCCGTCGCGCCCGAGACGCCCGTGCACGACGTCGAGGAAGCGGCTCGCGTCGCCGCCGTAGCGGTCGCCGGGGGTGAGCGGGAGCAGCACCGCCCAGACCGGATACGGCGCGGCCTCGATCGCGCGCAGCACCGCCCGCCGCTGCGCGGGCGGGACGGCCTCCGCGAGCGCCGGGTCGACGACGAGCGGCGAACGGCGCAGCTTGGCCGCGATGTCCTTGGGCAGCGTCGCGGCCGCGGCGGGAGCCGCGCCCGCGAGGAGCACCGCGAGTCCGACGAGCAGCACCACCAGCCGCGCGATCATCGGCGCCTCCGGCCGCCCCGACGGCGTCGCGTGCGGGCCGTCCGCGCAGCCGCACGCCGTACACGCACGCGCATCACGCCGCCGGCGAACAGGCCGAGGATGCCGCCGGCGACGGCCGCGTCGAGCGCCGCGTCGGCAGTCGTCTCGCCGCGCCGGCGCAGGCGCCAGTTCTCGTACGGCTCCAGCGGCCGCAGGTACGGCGCGGGATCGTCGGTCGTCTCGCCGCGCGGCGCGGCCGCGACATCGGCGACGAGCCGCTGCAGTCGCCGCAGCACAGCGCCCGGCTCGGACCCCTCGCGGCTCGGCGGCACCCGCAGATCGAACGGAACTCTCACCTCGCGCGGCACCGCGTAGGACCCTACGTCGAACAACCCGTGCTCGTCGACGACGACGTACATGCCCGGCCGGCGCAGGCGGCGATGCAGCGAGACCACGATCCGGGCGCCGTCGCCGCCGGACTCGTCGTCCTCGATCTGCGGCAGCAGCGCGACGTAGAAGTCGACGGGGCTGCTCCGCAGCGTCCGCACGATGCGACGCTCCTGGGCCGCGTCGAAGAACCACGCCAGCTCCGAGTCGATCGCCAGCGGCCGCTCGCGCAGCTGCCCGGCGAGCACGTCGAGCCGTCCGGCGCCGGCGGCCGGCGGCGCGAAGCCGAGCAGCGCCACCGTGGTCGCGAGCAGCAGGGCCCTCATCGCCGCGCCTCGCCGGCGAGCACGCGCGCCGCCAGATCGTCGTCGAGGGCGCCGAAGCCGGTCCGGGCCCAGAGCGTGTCGCGTTCGAAGTAGGGGCGGCCGCGGTCCTGCAGGGGGATCGGGGGGCGCCCCTTCGCGATCTTGCGCGCACACGCCCGGCAGGCCGGGATGTCCGCTTCCTCGCCACCGAGCCGCCAGCGCGTCCGGGTCTTCGCCGCGCCGTGGCGCGGATCGAAGAAGCAGGGTGGCCTGGGTCGCCCGTCCAGCGTGGCGTCCGCGCGACGCGTGAGCTCGAGCGCCGCCAGGAGTCCGAGCGAATCGTCGGCGGCAGCGTCCTCGAGCAGCTTGGAGGCGCCGGCGTAGGCGTCGAATGCGGCCGCCGGTGGAGCGTCGGCCGCGGCCAGCCGGGCGGACAGCGCCGCGAGCCGTTCGTGGGCTTGATCGTGAAGCGCCGCCGGATCGAGCTGCGGCACGGGTGCGCGCGACACGTGCGGGTCGGACCCGCGCTGGTTGCGGCGCCGGCGCAGGGCGGCAAGCCAGGGCCAGCCGCCGACGACGAGCCCGAGCGCGGCTGCTCCGAGCCCGGCAGCGACCACGGGGGCCACCTGCACCCGGTTCTCGCCTCCGCGCCGGGCGATGGGCCGGCGGCTGCCGGTCGTCAGCAGCGACAGCGCGTAGCGCGCCGCCTCACCCGGGCCGGCATCGGGGCGGTCGTCGTACACCGCGCTGCCGAGCCGGCTGACATCGAACCTGGCTTGCACGCCGAAGGCCTGCGCGTAGGCGCTCGGGCTGAGATCGACGACCAGGTAGATCCCATCGCGTTCGAGCCGATCGTGCAGCAGGTCCGGCAGCGGACGCAGCGTCCCCAGACCCGGCTCGCCGCCGAAGGACGGGGCCACGACGACGAACACCGGGACCGCTGCGGCGGCCACGGCGCGGCGCAGCGCGGCGACCTGTGCCGGCGGCACCGAGCGGATCGCCGCGCTGCTGACGAACACCGGGTCGGTGCGCAGCTGCTTCGCGATCGAATCGACGCGCTCGTCGGCCCGCGCAGGCGCGGCGGCGAGCCCGAGCGCGAGGCCCAGGACGAGCACCGGCAGGCTGCGCCGAGTTCGCCTCACGACGCCATGATCGCGCGATCGAGCGGGCGCCGCCGGACCCCCACCGGCGGCGCCGCCGATCGCGGCGGGACAACTCCGCCCGCCTACTCGAGCAGCCCGTTGAGCGCCCGGCGCATGAGCGCGGTGCGCTCAGCGTCCGTCGACAGGTGCTCGAAGCCGAAGCCCAGCAGCAGCGTGTCGTTCGTCGCCGTCGCCGCGTAGAAGTCGAGCAGCTCGGGGCCGATGACCCAGTTGCTCAGCGGCTCCGGGCTCCCCGCCGGGGCCGGCCCGACCGCCCACGAGCTTGTCGCGCCCTCGAATCCGTCGGCGTCCGTGACGTCGTTGATGACGATCCGCGTGTCGTCGACGAACGCGCCGACGCCGCCCGTGCCCGGATCGGTCACGTACGTGATCGACACCTCGACCTGCTGACCGGCGAAGCCCGACAGGTCATAGGCGACCTGCCGCCAGCCGTCGGTCGAGCCGGTGATCGAGTTCCACGTCCCGCTCGTGCCGGGACTGGCGCACGCCGGGCCGCTGAAGTAGTGGCGCAGGTGCGGGTGCAGGGTCAGGAGGAAGCCGGGGTCGTCGCACTCCGCCGGCACCGCCGTCGACGACCGGCCGCCGACCTCGGGCAGCGTCGTCCAGTTGTCCTGGCCGACGGTGTGAGCCTCCACGATGAAGTGGTCGTACGCCGCCTCGGAGTTCAGCGAGAGCTGGAACTGCAGCTGCGCGCTCGCCCCGGCCGGAATGGTGACGGTCTTCGTCAGGCGCATGTAGGAGTCGTCTGCGTGCACGGCCCCGGCGTAGCGCTCGCCCTCCGCGGGCTCGAACGGGTTGCGCCCGCCGGCCTCGTAGTCGGCGGCGCCCCAGCTGGCGAACTGCGGGAACTCCGCCACGGGCAGGACGTCGCTCGTCGGCTGGAAGAAGCCGGCCTCGTCGAGCGGGTTGTCGCCCTCGGCCACCGGGCCGCCGAAGCTGCCCTCGTAGCCGGCGATCGGCTCGGCGATCCCGATGACGCCCTGCGGGCCGCCCACGCTGGCACGCACATAGGCGCCGAGGTAGTACTGGCGGAAGTCGTCGGCGAGGATGAGGCAGTCCTCGAAGAACCCGGGCACCGTCGAGATGACGCACTCCGCCGTCGGGTTGCCGTTGAGCCCGTAGTAGACGCCGCCGACGAAGTCGCCGATTCCCGGCAGGCCCTGGTACTGCGCCAGCTCGCCCGCGTGGACGAGCTTGCCGCCCTCGTTGAGGAAGTCGCGCACCGCCATCGTGAGGTACTGCTGCTCCTCGGCGACCGCGATGTCCGGCAGGGGACCGAACGGCGTCGACGTCTCGAGGTCCTCGGGGTCCTGCGTGAGCCGGTTGTCGCCGAGGTACCAGACGATCGCGTCGTAGTGGCTCAGGACGCCGAGGTCGTGCGGCACGCCCTGCGCGTCGACGTCCCAGACGTCGGCCTCGTGCCCGGCGGCCTCGATCGCGGCGACGTGCTCGTCGACGTACTTCGGCGCGTTCGTACCGGCGGGATAGGTCGGGTTGACGCCCGTGTAGTCCTCGTTGGCGAGCACGAGCACATCGGCGCCGGTGTCGCGCGCCACCCTGTAGGTGAAGCGCTGGCTGCGCACGAAGCCCTTGCCGAGCTTCAATCCGGTGAACCAGACCTGGACGCGGTCGCCGGGGTCGGCGCCGCGGACGGTGCCGCGCCGCTCGGCGTAGTAGTCGTCGTTCTCGTCGCCGTAGCGCTCGCCGCCCTGCCACTCCGGCGCGGTCGAGGTGCGCGTCCGCCCGCCGTTGATGCGGTAGTGCATCGTCACGCGCCGCAGCGCCCGCTTGGCGACCACCGCGACCTTCTGCGGGTCGCCGTAGGAGACGGCGAACGTGTCCACGCGGAAGTCCTCGGCCTTGCGACCGACCACCGAGACCGGGTCGTCGGGGTCCTTGGCCGACTGCGCGACGCTGATCGCGAACGGGAGGTTCTTCTCGAACTCGGCCTGCACGAGTCCCTCGTCGTCGGGGAAGTTGAAGCCGCTGTCGCAGTCCTCGGCGAGCCATTGGTCGTCGGGCCGGACCTCCGACGCGGCTTCGCACGTCGACATCTCGGGAGTGAAGCCGAGCGTGCCGTAGCGCTCGGTCATGTGCGTGTCGGTGTCACCGTTGGTGGTGTAGAGCTCCGCCGAGATGTCGGGGTCGTAGCCCGGCACGGCGGGGTTGGCGTCGTCGCCGGCCATCGCCTCGTAGATGATGTCGTCGGGCGTCGGCGTGGAGACCTGCCAGCCCGTCCCGTAGAGCAGCAGCTCGGCGGCCGAGTGGTAGTTGACGAGGAACTCGAAGCCGACGCGGCGCGCCAAGCCGTCGAGGGCCTTGGTCTCCGGCTCGGAGCCGGGCGACGGGCCGCGGTAGGTCTCGCTCGCCGGGTCGGGGGAGGAGCCCTCGTTGTCGTAGCCCCACTTCGTCGGGAAGTTGCGGTTGAGGTCGACGCCGTCGCCGGCGGTGATCTGACCGTCGCCGTTGTTGTCGCGCAGGTTCTTGCGCCACAGGCGCTGGCCCTCCTGGAAGGTCCAGTCGTAGCCGTCGGGGTTGGCGACCGGGATGAACCACAGCTCGTTGGCGTCGACGAGCCGGCGGATCGTCCTGTCGGTCGCGTAGTTGTCGACGAAGTGGTGCATGAGGCGGCGGATCATCTCCGGGGTGATCCACTCGCGGGCGTGCTGGGCGCCGACGTACAGCACCGCCGGACGGCTGCCGTCGCGCGTCGTGCGGGCGTTCTTGGAGACCTTCAGCGCGATGATGTCCTGGCCGTTGACGGTCTTGCCATAGGTGACGAGCTTCGTGATCTTCGGGTTCTGCCCGGCGACCTGCGTGAACTCCTCCTTCAGTCCGCCTGCGCCGGCGTACGGGCGAAACACGCTGAGCCCGGCGGCGGCCTCGGCCGTCGCGCGCTGGGCCGCCGTCGCCCCGTCGACCTTCTTCGGCGCCAGCACCACGCCCTCGCGGCGCAGCGCCTCGACCTGGCGGCCGCTGAGGATCGTCTCCACGCGCACGCGCGCGCCGCCCTTGGCGCCCGCGCCGCCGGCGCGTTGCGCCCTGAGCTCATGACGATCGACGCCGAGCTCGACGATCGCGTCAAGCTGCTCCGCGTCGATCACGCCCGTGTACACGTCGAGGCGCTCGCGCGCGGTGTTCTGCGGCTGGGGTGCAGCGTTCGCCGTGGCGCTGCAGACGAGCAGCGCCCCGAGCATCGACAGCGTCGCGACGGAGAACCTGGACACGCGGGCGCCCCCCTGGGCATCGGCCTGTTCGTGAATCCGGAGGCTGCCACATGTGTCAAGTGTCACGAAGTCTCGGTTTCCGGAGCATCGCGCCCGGGCGGCGGGCGCGGGCCGAGCGGCCACGCACTCGGCGCAATGGCGGCCTCGCGGACTGCGAGACTCGCTCGGCGATGGAGCGCAAGCGCAAGCTCGTCACCTGGCTGCAGGTCAGGCTGTTCAACCACCCGGTCCGCGCGCTCGCCGCGCGCGGCCTGGCGCCCGGCGTCGCCCTGCTCGAGACGATCGGGCGCAGGAGCGCGGAGCCGCGCCGCACGCCGGTGAGCTTCGGCCTCGAGCGCGGCACGGACACGTTCTGGATCGTCGCCGAGATGGGCCGCAAAGCCGCCTATGTGCGCAACATCGAGGCCAACCCGCGCGTCCGAATCCGCCTGCGGAGCGGCTGGCGAGCCGGCACCGCGCACCTCGTCGAGGGTGGCGACGCCGCCGTGCGGTTGCGCAACCTCTCGCGGCTGAACGCGACAGCCGTGCGCGCGATGGGCACCGCGCTGCTCGTCATCCGCGTCGACCTCGACCCCGTCGAGGGCGCCGCCGGCGCTATCCGCGGTCGGGCCGCTCGGGATAGACGTCGTCGATCGTGACGAGCGCGACGTAGGGCGCGCGGGCCGCGGCCGCGATCCGCTCGCCTCCGCCGGCGAGCCGGTCGAGCACGCTGACGACGCCGCAGATCTCGTGGCCGGCCTCCTGCAGCGCCTCGATCGCCACGATCGTCGAGCCGCCGGTGCTGACGACGTCCTCGACGACGAGGCAGCGGTCGCCGGGAGTGAGCAGCGGGCCTTCGATGCGGCGCGCGAGGCCGTGCGCCTTGGCCTCCTTGCGCACGAAGAAGCCCTTGACGTCGGCGCCGCCGGCGAGCGCCGCGCACGTGACGGCATCGGCGCCCATCGTCAGCCCGCCGACCGCCGTCGCATCCCACTCGCGCACGCGCTCGGCGAGCAGCTCGCCCAGCGCCAGGAAGCCGTCGGGCAGGAGGATCGCCCGCTTGGCGTCGACGTAGTACTGGGCCTTCATGCCGCTCGTGAGCGTGACCTCGCCGACGACCACGGCGTGCTCGCGCAGCGCCTCGGTCAAACGTCCATGGGCTGTCATCGCTCGCGTACCTTAGAGGTGTGTTCGAGCGTCCACTGCGTTACCTGGCCATCGCCCTGAGCCTGATCATCGCGATCGGCTTCACGCTGTTCGCGCTGGAGGACATCGGCCGCGCGTCCGCAGAGTCCGAGCACCGCGTCGCGGGCTACACGGCGGCGAATCCCTCGCCGGCCGGCGAGCGCGAGCGCGAGCGCCGGCACAGCGACGTGCGCGAAGTCATCGACGACGTCAACGACGTGCTGCTCTCCCCCTTCGCCGGCGTCACCGCCAACGACCCCAGCCGCTGGGCGCGGCGCGGCGTGCCCGCCCTGCTCGGTCTGCTCGTCTATGGCTTCGGGCTCGGCTACGTCGCGCGCTGGATGACGGCGCGCGGCGGCCCGCATCCGCGCCCGATGCGCCGCCGCACCGCCTAGCCGCGCTCATCGAGGTTCAGCGGTATACGTCGACCGGCGTGCCGATGTCGATCCAGTTGAACACGTTGCGCGCGTCCGGGATCGGCAGGCGCAGACAGCCGTGGCTAGCCGGATAGATCGGCACCGAGGGGTAGCCGTGGGTGGCGTAGCCGCGGATGAAGTACGCCGAGTCGACCATCCCCTTGGCGTTCGTGCCGGGCGTCTTGAGGTAGACGCGAAACGACCCGCGGATCGTCGGCGTCGCCCGAGCGCCCGACGACGTGTGGTAGATCCGCTGCGCGCGGCCCTTGTCGATGAGCGCGATGACCTGGCGCGAGAGGTCGGCCTCGATGTGCCGGCCGTGCTGGGGGAAGCGGACCCTGAACGTTCCCCTGCCGCGCGCGAGCGCGCGCATGACCTCGACGGACGCTTTTGTCGTGCGCGCCATCCCGGTGACCTTGCGGAACGCGAGCACGGCCCGGCTCGTTCGCCCGTCGAACGCGCCGGGCGCGCCCGTGACGTACCCCAGGCGCTTGAGGCGGCGCTGAAGCGCGCGGATCGAGTTGCGCCCGCTGCGCCGCGTGACGCGCCGCGGCAGGACGTCGACCGGTGTCGCGCGCGCGGCCATGCCGCCCAGCTGCGGCGTCGGGTCGTGGAAGGCGCGGATGCTGAGCGGGCCCGGCGAGACGGGCTTGTAGGAGCGCACGAAGACGCCGGTTCCCGCGGGTCCCGGGCCGAGCGTGACGCGCCGCGCGCCGCGCTTGCGGCCGCGCTCGTAGAAGCGCACGATCACGGTCTGGCCGGCCGCGAACGCGGTCGTCGTGCCGCGCACCAGCACGCTCGACCCGGTCAGCGTGGTGGCGCGCGAACCGCCGACGCGCTCGACAGTCAGCGTCAGCTGCGCCTCGACCGGCGCGGGCGCGGTGGTCGCGGGCGCCGGCGGCGCGACCGGTGACTGTGCGCCGGCGGGCGCCGCCGCGAGCGAGGCGAGCAGGAAGCTCGCCAGGACGAGGGGGCGGCGCATCGGCCGCACTATGCCAGGCGTTGCACCCGGAGGGAACAGATCAGGCGGGCTCGGGCGCCGCTGCGCTCGCCGGCGGTCCCGGGCGGCGCTCGCCGATGATGCGCGCCAGCAGCCGCGCGCACAGCAGCGAGACGATCGTGGAGCCGATCATCATCGCCACGATGACGCCGACGCCGTACTTCTGGTTGGCGCCGAGGGCGATCGAGTTGTTCAGCGCGTGCAGCGCGATCGGCGGATACAGCGACCCGGTCCACTCGTACAGCAGGCACAGGCCGATGCCGAAGATCGCGAGCGGCACGAGGTAGCCGATCGGCGAGGAGCCGGCGTGGACGAGCCCGAAGGTGACGCCGGTGAGGATCGCCGCGAGGATCGGCCCGCGCCAGTTGCGCAGCGCGCCGTAGAAGAAGCCGCGAAAGAACAGCTCCTCGCCGAGCGGCGCGATCACCGTGACGAGCCCGACCACCAGCAGGGCGTTGACGATCGACCCATCGACGCCGAGCTCGTCGGGCAGCGTCTG
>DASZDB010000148.1:0-15342 GCA_035942495.1 Solirubrobacteraceae bacterium | reverse complement strand
GATGCCGAACTCCGTGAGGTAGATCGGCAGGCGCTTGGTCAGCGCGCCGGCGCTGCGGGCGCGGTTCAGGGCGTTCGTCAGGCGCGAGAGCGCACCGATCGTCACGTCGTCCTTCTGCGGTGGCTTGAACGACGGTCCCTGGCGCGTCGTGTAGGCGTGGTGGGCGTAGCCGTCGGCATCGAGCGCGCCGCACTTCGCGCGCTTCCTGTAGCGGTTGTCGAGGCACAGCATCCCGCGCAGGAAGCGCAGCGGCGCGACGACGTTGGAGTTGCCGCGCGGCGAGGTCTCCGCGATGAGCATCCTGTCGCCGCCCTGGCCCGCCTTCTGCAGGCCGCGCACGCCCGCGCGGTAGAGGTTGCGGTAGATGCCCGGCGAGGCCGCGCGGCCGCCGCGGGCGTACTGCGGGCGCAGGAACTGCGGCTGGTTGGGCTCGTTCCAGATCGCCCAGGTGTCGACCGCATCGCCGAACTTGCGCCCGACGGCGGTCGCGAACGCCGCGAACGCCGAGGCGCTCGGGCGGGTGAGGTTGTCGCGCCTGGACTGGGTCGCCCACTGCGGCACGGGCCCCGAGATCGTCATGAGGACCGACCAGCCGCGGGCCTTGATCGCGGCGATCAGCGGCTCGTACTCGCCCCAGTCGTAGGCGCCGGGGTCGGTCGGCTCGAAGTTCGGGCGCTGCGCGCTGTCGGCCCCCGGCGCGACGGACTGCCACGTGACGATGACGCGCAGCGAGCGCACCCCGAACGAGTTGATCTCCTCCAGCGCCCCGTCACGCAGCGCGGGGCTCATGAGGTCGCGCGGCGCCTCGAAGGTCATCGACTGCGTGCGCGAGGCGCCCGCGGGCGCGACGAGCACGAGGGCGAGCAGGACGGTGAGCGGAAGCAGGAGTCGGCGCATCGAGGACTCCAACCAGGCTAGTGGCGCAAGGTTGCGCCGCTGCGCCGCGCCGCCGATGTGCTGCGAGTGGCGCCCGGAAGCCGTAGCGTGCTCGCGACATGAGCGCGGCGGCGGCCTCAGACGACATCGTCGCGACGTATGCGGCGGCCGCGTCGAGGGCGCGCGAGCCGCTGCTCGTGCTCGAGCCGCTGCGCGCGTTTCTCGCCGAGCACCGCCTCGTGCCGCAGCACGGCGGCGAGCTCGCCGCAGAGCCGCTGGGTGAAGGCCACTCCAACGTCACGTTTCTCCTGCGCTGCGGGGCGCGCGAGCTCGTCCTGCGCCGCCCGCCGCGCGGACCGTTGCCGCCCAGCGCGCACGACGTGCTGCGCGAGGCGCGGCTGCTGCGCGCGCTCGAGCCGACGGTCGCGCGGGTGCCGCGGGTGCTCGCCGTCGGCGACGACCCGGCGCTGATCGGCGCGCCGTTCTACGTCATGGAGCTCATCTGCGGCGACGTCATCACGACCGAGGTGCCGCCCGCGCTCGACACGCCGACCGAGCGCCGGCGGGTCGGCGAGGAGCTCGTCGACGCGCTCGTCGAGGTGCACGCGGTCGACTGGCAGGCGTGCGGCCTGGCGGGCTTCTCGACGAAGCCCGAGTCCTACCTCGCGCGCCAGCTGCGCCGCTTCGGGGGCCTGTGGGAACACAACCGCACGCGCGAGATCGCCGCGGTCGAGCGCGTCGGCGCGTGGCTGGCCGAGCACGTGCCGGCCTCGCCGGCGCCGACGATCGTGCACGGCGACTACCGCCTCGGCAACGTGATGGTCGCGCCGGGGGCGCCGGCGCGCGTGGCGGCGGTCTTCGACTGGGAGATGGCGACGATCGGCGATCCGCTCGCCGACGTCGGCTACCTCAGCGCGATGTGGATCGAGCCGGACGACCCGCCGATGGGCATGTTCGAGCTCTCGCGCGTGACCCGCCGCGAGGGCTTTCCGACGCGGGCCGAGCTCGTCGCGCGCTACGAGCGCCTGAGCGGGCGCGCGGTCAGCGACATCCGCTGGTATCGCACGCTGGCGATCTGGAAGGCCGTCGTCTTCATGGAGGGCAACTACCGCCGCGCGCTGGCGGGGAGCACCGACGACCCGTGGCTGCACGGCTTCGGCGAGGGCGTGGTGGCCCTCGCCGAGCGTGCCGAGCGCGAGGCGCTCGGGCAGGACTGACCGCTAAGCGGCCTTCGGGCCGTCCTCGCCGTAGAGCGGCTTGTCGCCCTCTTCCTCGCCGTAGGTGGGGTTGGTCTTGTCGATCGGGTCCTCGTGCGGCGTCGTCGGCGGCGTGCCGGCTGCACCTTCCTCGCCGTACGTCGGCGTGGCGGCGGGTCCGGACTCGCCGTACGTCGCCGTCTCGGCGGCGCCGGTGGCGCCGGTGGCCGGCTGTGCGTGCGACGTGTCGGGCTCGCCGTACTGCGGCGTGTTGGCCGCGGAGGTCTCCTCGCCGTACAACGGAGCACCGTTGCCGGCCGACGAGCCTTCGTCCTTGGCCTTCTTCTCCGCCATCTTCTGCTTGGCGGTGTCGACGTGCCCGCTGAACTTGGTGCGCGCCTCGTCGATCTTCTCGCGTGTCTTGGGGTCGTTGGCAATCGTCTTCGCCTTTTCGACGAGATCCTTGCCCTGCTGCGACTTCGCGAGCTGGCTGAGCTTGTTCATTAGGGACATGACCTTCACGTTACCTCGTCCGGTCTTCCTCTATGCGCCGTCTTAGCTCGCCCGCGCGTCCGGCGGAGACGGCGCGGGCTGCGCGCCGTTCGTCGAGCGCGACGCCGCCGGCCGCCGCGAGCTCGAGCAGCTCCTGGCGCTCCTGACCCTCGCGTGCGCTGCGCAGAAACAGCCAGCCGAACAGGCAGATCGTGAGGATCGAGCCCTCGACCATCATGGTCGAGCCGGCGATGACCTGGTCGGTGTGCGGCGAGATGTCGTGCGCCCGCTCCCCCGGGGCGTAGACGTCGAAGAAGACGTTGTTGCTCCAGACGAAGACGTTGGCCAGCACAGTCGTGGTCAGGCGCACCACCACGATGTAGATGAGCTTGGCGAAGTTGCCGAACCACGCCGGCTTGGGCAGCGGGCCCAGCAGCGCCATCCACATGTTGATGCCGAGGCCGACGAAGAGCATGTGCTGCAGCGCGTGCAGCGCCTCGTTGTTCACCGCTGCCTCGTGCGGGCCGACGAGGTGCCAGAAGAACAGGTCGGCCGCCCACAGCCCGAACGCGGGCACGGGGTGCGCCAGGTGGCGCATCCAGCCCAGCGCGGTCGTGCGCAGCAGCGGCGCCAGCAGCGGCCCGGTCAACCCGAGCACGAGCAGCAGCGCGCCGATGTCGGCGATCAGCAGGTGCTCGGCCATGTGCGCGGCGAACAGCTCGTCGGCCAGCGCACCCAGTGGCGAGACGAGCGTCAGCACGATGAGCGCGAGGCCGCCGTAGAAGCAGCCCCGGCGCCACGTCGCCACCGGCTTGCCGGTCGCCGCGAGGCGCCGCGCGCGCACGAAGTACATGACGCCGAACGCGATCGCCGGCGCGATCTGCAGCGGCTCGATGGCGACGAGATCGGTGGCGAGGGCCGTCATCGGCCCAAGGCTACGCTCGCCTCTATGCCCCCGCCGCGATCATGAGCACGCCCGCCAGCGCCACCACGACGCCGGCACGCTGGGCACCCCGCACGCGCTCGCCCAGCAGCAGCGCGGCGAGCATCACGGTCACGACCGGATACAGCGAGCTGGCGACCGAGACGCTCGACAGCTCGCCGATCGTCGAGGCGTGGTTGTAGAACGCGTTGGCGCCGAGATCGAGCAGGCCGATGCCGCCAAGCGCCGCGGCCGCGCGCAGGTTCGGCCGGGCCGCGTTGGCGCGGCGCAGCGCCAGCAGGGCGATGAGAAAGACGATCGGAAAGCCCATGACGCGCGAGAGCAGCAGCGTCCAGGCGACGTCCCCCTCCGACCCGATCTCCGCGAGCACGAAGTACGACCCGAAGCCGAATCCGGCGAGGATCGCCAGGCCGATGCTGAGCCGCTGTTCGCGCACCCCGATCGGCCCGCCGGGCGCCTCGCGCGAGGCGAGCACGATCCCCACCACCGCCAGCGCCAACCCTGCGGAGCGCAGGGCGCCGGGGTTGTCGCCGCCGATCAGCCCGACGATCACCGGGAGCGCGACACCGCTGGCGGAGATCGGCGCGACGATGCTCATCGTCCCGATCGACAGCGCCGTGTAGAAGGCTCCCAGCGCCATGATCCCGACCACTCCGGCGCCGAGCGCGGCGAGCACGTGCGACGACGACGGCGGCGCCTCGCCGCGCATGCCGACGAACACCGCCATCACCAGCAGCGAGGACAGGTACATCGCCGCGAGCACCACCGGCACGGCGAACGTGCGGCTCTTGAAGCCGCCGAGGTAGTCCGACAGCCCCCACAGCAGCGAGGAACCCAGCGCGAACGCGATCGCGACCATGCGGCGCCGGGCCTACGCCGGGTTCGTCAGATGCGGCAGCGCCTCAGCGCTTGCCGCGCCCGTAGAAGAGCCGCACCCCGCGGAAGAGCGCCTTCGAGACCGCGGGCCGGTACGGGAACATGTACACGTCGTTCTTGAGGTGCACGCGGGAGATGAAGATCGACTGCTGCTTGGTGAACTTGCGGATCCCGGCTGCGCCGTGGCGCGAGCCGAGCCCCGACGCCTTCCAGCCGCCCATCGGCAGCTCGACGGCGACGTAGTTCAGCAGGGCGTCGTTGACGCACACCGCGCCCGCCTGCATGCGCCGCGCCAGCCGCTCGGCGCGCTTGCGCTCACCGATGACCGCGCCGCCAAGCCCGTAGGACGAGTCGTTTGCGAGCTCGAGCGCCTGCTCGGCGTCGACGACCTTCATGATCGGAAGCGTCGGGCCGAACGTCTCCTCGGTCATCGCCTTCATCGAGTGGTCGACGTCGACGAGCACGGTGGGCTCGTAGAACATCCCCTTGCCGGGGCGCCGCCGGCCGCCGGTCAGGGCGCGGGCGCCCTTGGCCAGCGCGTCGCGGACGTGGTCCTCGATGATCTCGAGCTGCCTCGGGAACGTGACCGCGCCCACCTCGGCGGTCGCCGGGCCGGTCGACTCGCCCTGGCGCAGCGCGCCGACCTTGTCGACGACCTTCTGGACGAACTCGTCGTAGACGGGCTCCTCGACGTAGACGCGCTCGATCGAGATGCAGGTCTGGCCGCCGTTGAGCATCGAGTAGTACACCGCGAGGTTCGCGGCACGGTCGAGGTCGGCGTCGGAGAGGACGATCATCGGGTCCTTGCCGCCGAGCTCCAGCGCCACCGGCGTCAGCGTCTGCGCGGCGCGTGCCATGACCTTCTTGCCGGTCTCGGTGGAGCCGGTGAACATGATCATGTCGACCTCGTCGACGAGCGCTGCGCCGGTCTCGCCGCGGCCCGTGGCGACCTGGAAGACGCCGTCGGGCAGGCCGCTCTCGGCGAGGCCCTCGGCGAGCAGCAGCGAGGTCAGCGGCGTGACCTCGGAGGGCTTGAGGATCACGCTGTTGCCGGCCAGCAGCGCCGGGATGCAGTCGCCGAAGGAGTTCGTCAGCGGATAGTTCCAGGGGCCGATGACACCGATCAGGCCGAGCGCCTCGTAACGCGTGACGAGCTTCTTGCCGATGACCGCCAGCGTCGTGGCACGGATCTTCTCGTCGGCGAGGAACTTCTCGGCGTGCTTGGCCCAGTACGCGATCGCCCCGCCGGTGTAGTTGATCTCCACCATGAACGCGTCCTCGTAGGTCTTGCCGGTCTCGGAGACGATCGTCTCGACGAGGCGGTCGGCGTTGTCCATGACCCACTTCTGCATGCGCTTCATGACGCGGGCGCGGGCGTCGAAGCCGAGCGCCTGCCAGCCGACCTGCGCGGAGCGGCCGATGCGGGCCAGCTCGGCGACGCGCTCGGCCGAAAGGTCGGCGACGTGCGCGATGACCTCGCCCGTGGCCGGGTTCTGGACGGCGATCTCGCCTGCGCCGTCGTGTCCGTTCGTGCTCTGGGCGATCGTTGTGTCAGCGCTGGCCATGTGTGGTGCTCCTTGCGTCTCGACGTCGCGTCAAACCCTAGTCGGTCCGCTTCGGCGTCAGGCGATGACGCCGGTCCCCGCGAGCACGAGCACCACGACGCCGAGCGCGACCCGGTACACGACGAACACCGCCGTCGTGTGCGTCGTCAGGAAGCGCAGCAGGAAGGCGATCGAGATGTAGCCGCTGATGAACGCCAGCAGCGTCGCAATCGCGGTGGCTCCGAGCCCGACGCCGCCCTCGGCGCTGCCCGACACGACGTCGCGCATTTCGTAGGCGCCGCTGAGCACGACGGCCGGGACCGACAGCAGAAACGAGAAGCGCGCCGCGGCGACCCGGTCCAGGCCGAGGAACAGGCCGGCCGTGATCGTCGCGCCGGAGCGCGACACGCCGGGGATCAGCGCGAGCGCCTGGGCGAAGCCGATGACGATCGCGTCGCGGCGCGTGATGGTCTCGATCTCGCGATCGCGGCGCGCGACCTTCTCGGCGACGAGCAGCAGCAGCCCGAGCAGGATCAGCGTCGTGCCGATGAGGTACAGGCTGCGCGCGCCGGTCTCGATCTGATGCGAGAACGTGAAGCCGAAGATCACGATCGGGACGGTGCCCCAGATGAGGTACCAGCCCATGCGCGCGTCGAGCTCGGAGCGGCGCGAGGCGTCGCGCAGCGAGGCGAGCCAGGCGCGCGCGATGCGGATCAGATCGCCCCAGAAGTACAGGACGACGGCGGCCATCGTCCCGAGCTGGATGACGGCCGTGAAGGCCGCGCCGGGATCGTCCCAGCCGACCATCGCGGGGACGATCCGCAGGTGGCCGCTACTGGAGATCGGCAGGAACTCGGTGAGTCCTTGGACGATCCCAAGGACGACGGCTTGGAGAAGGTCCAAGCCCGCGGCGTGCTAGGCGGAGGGGGGTGCTTCGCCGAGGTCGATGTTGGCGATGTGGATCGGCTCGACAGGGCGGTCGGCGCCCTTCGTCGGCGCGTTCTCGATCCGGTCGACGACGTCCATCCCGTCGACGACCTCGCCGAACACCGTGTGCTTTCCGTCGAGCCACGGCGCAGCGTCGGCGGTGACGATGAAGAACTGCGAGCCGTTCGTGTTCGGCCCCGCGTTGGCCATCGCGAGCGCGCCGCGCACGATCTTGTGGTCGTTGATCTCGTCGTCGAACTTGTAGCCGGCGTCCCCGGTGCCGGTGCCGTAGGGGCACCCGCCCTGGATCATGAAGTCCTTGATGACGCGGTGGAAGATCAGGCCGTTGTAGAAGCCCTCCTTCGAGAGCTTGCGAAAGTTCGCCACCGTCTCCGGCGCGTCGTCGTCGAAGAGCTCGAAGACGATGACGCCTTCGGTCGTTCGCATGGCAGCTGCTGACATGCGCCGCAGCTTAGTGGTTAGGGCGTGCCGCGCAGCTTGACGTCGCCGATCGCGACCCGCGGGTCGTCGGGCTCGGCGGGCGTCGTGAAATGCAGCAGCACGAGCTGGACCTTGGCGCCGTCGCCCTTGCCACTGAGGGAGATCGGCTCGCCGTCGAGCACGAACTTCTTGTTGGCGAGATGGATCCAGCGCTTGTCGATGACGTCCTCGGGCAGCTGCTTGGCGCTCTTGGCGCCGTAGATCTCGACGGTGAAGCCGTCCGTCGGCGTGGCGAGGCGCAGCGAGTGCAGCGCGTAGGGCTTGCCGAGGTCGATGACGAGGCCCGCGGCGATCGGCTGGCCGTCCGCCGGCACGGTGACGTCCCAGACGGTGTCGGGCTTGGCGTCGATCGCCATGGCGGCGGGACCGAACTCGGCGCCCGCGCGCTTCGTCGGGTCATACGTGCGCGCGGCGTCCTTCGCGAAGTCGATCGTCACGGGGGCGCTGGAGGCGCTCGCCGCCCCGGTGCTGCCGGTGGAGCCGGTGCGGCCGGTCGATCCGGTCCCCGTGCTGCCCGTCGCGTTGTTCGGTGTGGCCGCGTTGTCGTTCGCGGGGGCGGCCGGCGGGTTCTGCGTCGGGATCGGCGTGTTCGTCGCGCCCGCGGGCGGCTTCGTCGTCGGGATGAGCGGCGTGTTCTGCGTCGCAGCGGGCGGCGTGGCCGGCGGGGCGACGCCCGGGCCGGTGACGCCCGGCTGGATGAGCGGCGCGGCGTCCGTCGAGGGCGCCCCCGGGGTCTGCGCTGTGATCGGATCGCCCGCGCCGGCGGGCGGAGCGGACGCGGTGCGCTGCGCGTCGCTCGTCAGCGCCGCGTAGGCGGCGACGACGGCGCAGCACAGCAGCAGCGTGGTGAGCCCGACGACCGTGAACGCCGCGCGCCAGCCGGGCCTCGCGCCGAGCCGGCCGGGAGCGGCCGTGCCGCACTCCAGACACCAGTCCTGGCCGCGCTCCATCGCCGCGCCGCAGGTCTCGCAGGCGAAGTCCGGAACGGTTGCGAGAACGGCGCCGTCGGGCGGCGGGGGAGCGGCCTCGGGGGTCGCCTCGCGGTCTCTCAGGAGCAACGCCACGTCAGCACAGGGTAACGCGCCGGATCGGCGCGAGTTGCGCTACGCGACACAGCGCCCCGGGTAGCGGGGCCGGAGGCGTCAGGTCTCGAGCGCGCCGGGATCGGACGGGACGTCGACGGCCCGCTCGCGCAGCGCCTCGAGCGGCACGATGTCCAGCGCGCGCTCGTGCGTCGAGGCGAGCACGACGTACGACGCGGCGTCCTCCTCGTAGGCGCGCAGCCAGTTGACGGCCGTGACGCACCAGCGGTCGCCGGGGACGAGGCCGGGGAAGCGGTACAGCGGCATCGGCGTCGAGAGGTCGTTGCCGATGCTGCGCTGATGCTCGAGGAACTCCTCGGTCACGACGGCGCAGATCGTGTGGCTGCCGAGATCCTCGGGGCCCGTGCTGCAGCAGCCGTCGCGGTAGAAGCCGGTCAGCGGCTCGGTCCCGCAGGGCTCGAGCCGCCCGCCGAGGACGTTTCGTTCCGAGGCCATCGACGGGCGAGCCTAGTGATCGACCGGCCGCGCCGCGTGCCGGCGCCGGGCGGCTCCGATCCGTGGCGCCCGTCAGACCTTTGCGGGCTCGACGCGGATGCGCCGGCCGCGCACGCGCTCGCCGTCGACCGCCGCGGCGATCCGCTCGGCCTCGGCGGCCGGGACCGACAGGAAGGCGAAGTGCTCGAGCACCTTGACGTCGCGCACCGCCTCGCCGTCGATTGCCGCCGCGTGGGTGACGGCGCTGACGAGGTCGGCCACCTCGATGCCGGCGGAGCGGCCGCCGGCGACGATGAGCTTCGCATAGGGCTCGTCGCCGTTGCGCACGACGTGGGGCTTCGTGTGGCGGCGCGGCTTCTCGACGATCGGCGCGGGTTCGACGCGCACGCCGGGCTCCCAGGGCGAGATCTTGACGCCCGTGTGGCGCTCGATCGCGTGGAGCTCCTTCTCCTGCTTGGGCTCGACGAACGTGATCGCGCGGCCGGCGCGACCGACGCGGCCGGTGCGGCCGATGCGGTGCACGTAGACGTCGGGCGACCGCGGCACGTCGAAGTTCACGACGTGCGTCACGGTCGAGATGTCCAGCCCGCGCGCGGCGACGTCGGTGGCGACGAGGATCGGCACGCGGCCGCCCTTGAAGCCGAGCATGACGCCGTCGCGCGATCCCTGCGACATGTCGCCGTGCAGCGCCTTCACGTTGAAGCCGCGGTCCTTCATCTTCTTGTAGAGCTGGTCGGTGCGGATCTTCGTGCGCACGAAGACGATCGCCTGGGCCGGCCTCTCGGCCTCGAGCACCTCGACGAGCTTGTCGGCCTTGTCGGCGGTCTTCACCGTGAGCTGGAACTGCTCGACGGAGTCCACCGTCAGCGTCGCGGACTGCACCTTGACGTGCGCGGGGTCGTAGAGGTAGTTGTCGGCGAGCTTGCGGATCGGCGGCGGCATCGTCGCGCTGAAGAGCGCGGTCTGGCGGCTGTTGGGCGTCAGGCGCAGGATCTTCTCGACGTCCTCGAGGAAGCCGAGGTCGAGCATCTCGTCGGCCTCGTCGAGCACGACGAAGCGGCACGAGTCCAGCACGAGCGAGTGGCGTCCGATGAGGTCGAGCACGCGCCCGACGGTGCCGACGACGATGTGTCCGCCGGCCTTCAGCTGGGCCTGCTGCGTGCGGATCGGCGCGCCGCCGAAGACGGCGACGACGTCGGCGCCCTTGCGCGTCGCGTACGCGCGCAGCGCCTGCGTGACCTGGATGCACAGCTCGCGCGTCGGCGTCAGCACGAGCGCCTGCACCTCGGGCTCGGTGGGATCGATGTACTCGATGATCGGAAGGCCGAACGCGGCGGTCTTGCCCGACCCCGTCTGTGCCTGCCCGATGACGTCGCGGCCCTCGAGCATCGGCGGAATCGCCTGCTCCTGGATGGGGCTCGGCTTCTCGTAGCCGACGTCCTCGAGCGCCTCTAGCGTGCTCTCTGAAAGTCCAAGATCGGCGAATGTGGTCACGCGCCCAGCTTAGTCGCTGCCGTAGAGGCTGCGACTGCGCGCGAACGTCGGCGTCAGGCTTGGGCTCACGGCGCGTCGACGACGCGCCCCCGCGATCACGTAGGTGCCCTTGGCGCGAAGGTCGCGCGTGGCGAGGCTTGCGTCGTGCTGCCCGGCCGCCGGTCCCACCAGGGCGGCCGCGTCATCCGCGCAGGCGCGCCGTGGCCGCCGCGCGGACCGACGCCGCCTGCACCTCGTCGCCGGCCAGCTCCTCCAGGCGCTGCGCCGCCAGCCGCACGCGGCGGTCGACGTGCGTGGTCGCCAGCCGCCGCGTCTCGGCCTCGCAGTCCCACAGGCACTCGACCGCCACGTCGCCGTCGAACGTCGGATCGGACGCGGCGAGCGCGGCGACGATGTAGCGGCGCCCGTACGAGTACGGGATCTGCTCGTATGCCTGCTGGAGCTCGACGAACGGCCCGTGGACGCCGCTGCGCCCGAGCGCCTGGGCCAGCGAGCAGATGACGTACACGTCGCCCTCCAGGCCCTCGTCGAGCTCGTGCTCCAGCGCCCGCCGCGCCGACGCCAGGTCCGCGTCCTCCGACCACGTCGCGAGCATCCCGGCCGCCTTGCGCCGGCGCGCCCAGTCGGGCGAGGTCAGCCAGTCGTGCGCGAGCGCGCGCGTCTGCGACAGCGGCATCGCCTCGAGCGCCAGCGCGATCGCGCCCTGCAGCTTGTTGCGCTCCCCCTTCGTGTGCGCCTCGGCGATCTCCAGCAGCTCGCGGCGCCCCTGGCGGCCGAGCGCGAGGATCGCCGCGCGACGCATCGGCACCGCCGGATCGTTGGCGGCGCGAAGCAGCTGCTCGACGTCCTCCGGCGCCCGGCGCGCAGCGAGCTCGTCGGCGATCTGCGTCCAGCGCGAGTCCTCGGCGATCTGCAGCAGGTCGGCGGTGCTCATCTCGCGCGGGCGCGTGCGCGCGGGCATCGTGCGTTCGCGCGGGCTGCGGCGCTTGGAGGCAGGCGGCGCCGGGACGCCGCCTGCGCCCTTCTGCTCGAGCGCGAACGCCCGCGCGATCCGCGGGTTCTCGACCGACCACATCGTCCACGGGCGCTCGCGCGGGTCGAGTCCCGCGAGCGCCTCGGCGAGCGCGTCCTCGCTGCCGAAGCGTTCCACCAGGACCGCGTCGAGGCCGCCGACCACCTCCGGCCACGGGGTTGCCATGCGCGGGCCGTCGTACTCGCCGATGAGCTGGTCGATCGCGCGCTGCCAGTAGCGCCCGTAGGCGACGTACTCGCGCAGGACGCGGCGCGCGTCGGCGTGGCCGCGGATGGCCATCCGGCCGAGCATGCCGAGAACGTCGTAGGTCGTGTCGGGAATGTCCTCGTCGCTGTCGCGCAGCCACAGCTCGAGCGCGCCGGTGTGCAGCTGCAGGTCCAGCGCGAGGGTCGCGTGGTAGTCGTCGCGGTCGTCGAGCTGGCGATCCCAGCGCGGGTCGTTGAAGACGCAGTGCATGAGCAGGGCGTGGGCGACGGTGCGGTCGGCGTCCAGCGCCCACAGATAGCCGGCACCGAGGCCGCGCTGCAGCTTGCCGAGCGGGTCGGAGGCGTCGGCCAGCGTTGGCACCCCAGGTCGCACCGTACGATCGTGGCAGGGATCGGGCGCCCGCGCCGTGGTGCACCGCCGCCGGCGCCTCGAGGGTCGCTCGCGGGGGTGGCTAGGCTGCGCCGATGCCGCCTCGGCCCGCGTGGTACCGGCGCCGCGGGCCCGACGGCCCGTCTGCACTGCAGCCCGTGCTCGACAGTGGCGCCCGCATGGCCAACCGCGTCATCCGGTCGGGTGCCGCGCCGGTCGTCATCGCCGCCGCCGCCGTCCCGCTCACCGTCGGGTTGGTCGCCGCGCGCAAGCGGCTCGGCCTGCATCCCGCGGTGACGCTCACGCTCGGCTGCATGCCGCCGCTCGGCCTCGCGATCGCGGTGCCCAAGGGACGGACGCGCTACGCCGCCGTCGCGGCCGGCTACCTGCACCTGTTCAAGCTCGGATGGGAGCTGCCCTACGACGATCCCGAAACGCTGCGCAAGCGCCTGTGGATCGACGAGCCGATCCGCTTCGACACGGTCGTCGGCCGCGGCGTGCCGCCCGGCGTGCGGCTGCAGCGCGCGCTGCGCCGCCGCGGCGAGGTGACGTGGTTGGACCGGCTCGTCACCGTCGTCTACGGGTCGTGGTTTCTGCCGCACATCCTGCTGATCTACCTCATCGCGCGCCACGAGGAGTTCGTGCCCCGCGCCGGGGCGCGGCTGGCGGCCGCCTACCACCTGACGTGCCCGTTCTACATCTGGGTGCCGGAGGCGCCGCCGTGGTGGGCGTCTGAGAAGGAAGGCCGGATGGACGGCGAGATCGAGCGCGTCGCGCGACTCGTCGTGTACGACCTGCTCAAGCGCTCACCGACGTCAGAGGGCAGCGAGCGGGGCAACCCGTGGGGATCCATGCCGTCAGACCACATCTCGTCGGCGGCGATCACCGCGATGGGCCTGTCCGAGGTCGGCACGGTCTACGGCGCGATCGGCTGGACGGACGTCGCGGCCGCGTCATTCGCGAGCGTCTACCTCGGCGAGCACTACGTCGCCGACATCATCGTCGGCCTGGCGATCGCCGAGGCCGTGCGCCGGCTCGAGCCGCTGGCGGCGCCGTTCGTGCGCGCGGTGGCGCACGCCGTGGAGTGACTGCGGGGTGTGTCGAACACCTCGCCTTCCGCGCGAGGAATCCGACACACCCGGGGCGCCGCCGGCTCAGCCGGGGCTCACCAGGCCGATGAGGTGACCCTCGGGGTCGGTGAACTGGGCGATCGTGGTGCCGGGCATGATCTCCTCGGGCCCCATGACCCGCTCCCCGCCGAGCTCCTCGGCCTGCGCGAGCGCGGCCTCGACGTCGGGCACCTCGACGTAGAACGTCACGAGGCTGCCGACGCCCTCGTAGCCGGCGACGCCGCCCCCGATCCCGACGCCGTCGGCGTTCACGTTCCCTTCGCGGGCCACGATCCCGTAGTTCATCGGGTTGTCGGCGTTGATCTCCCAGCCGAAGAGCTGTGAGTAGTAGCGGTGCAGCGCCGGACCGTCGGCGCCGATGATCTCGAAGTGGACGACCGGCTGTCCCATGGCTTCTCCCTTGTGCTGTGAACGATGCGTTAACGCCCGCCGCGGCGCGCCGAGTCCAGCCTGCGCCGGTCGCGCTTCGTCGGGCGCATCCCGAGATCGGCGCCAGGCGGCGGTGATTGCAGCCGACGCTGCTCGGCCGCGGCCTCGCGCGCGGCGACGCTCTCGGGCGTCTCTTCGTAGAGCGTGACGGCGACCTTCGCGGGACCGCGCTTGTCCGAGACGCCGCGCACGATCACGGTGCGGCGCGTCTGCCCGATCGTGATCTTCAGCTCGTCGCCCACCGCGACCTCCTTGGCCGCCTTCACCCGCGCGCCGCCGAGCTCGACGCGCCCGCCCTTGACGGCGTCGGCGGCGAGCGTGCGCGTCTTGAAGAAGCGCGCCGCCCAGAGCCACTTGTCGATCCGCACGCAGTCCACGGGGGCGATGATCGCAGCCATATGCTGGATAGATGGTTGATTCCACGACCGGCACCGCCAGCTGCACGCGTCTCGCGGCGCAGGATCGCCACGGGCAGAAGGTGCCCGTGCCGCTAGCACTGTGCACCTTCTGCCCGCGGCGCCCTGCATCCGCGATACGCGCACATCTGACGGCACCGGCCGCAGAATCAACCATCTGATGGCGATCGCGGCGGATTCGGACCTGAACATCACCTATCCGCCCGAGCTGCCGGTCAGCGCGCGGCGCGACGACCTGCTCGCAGCGATCGCGGCCAATCAGGTCGTCATCGTCGCGGGCGAGACCGGCTCGGGCAAGCCCACGCAGCTGCCGAAGATCTGCCTCGAGCTCGGCCGCACCTCGATCGCGCACACCCAGCCGCGGCGGATCGCCGCGCGCACCGTCGCGGCCCGGATCGCCGAGGAGCTGGGCGTGCAGCTGGGCGGCGTCGTCGGCTACGCGGTGCGCTTCGACGACAAGACCGCGAAGAGCACGCGCGTCAAGCTCGTCACCGACGGCCTCCTGCTCGCCGAGATCGCGCGCGACCGCTTCCTGCGCCGCTACGACACGATCATCCTCGACGAGGCGCACGAGCGCAGCCTGAACATCGACTTCCTGCTCGGCTTCCTCAAGCAGCTGCTGCCCCGCCGGCCCGACCTCAAGCTCGTCATCACGAGCGCGACGATCGACACCGCGCGCTTCAGCGAGCACTTCGGCGGCGCGCCGGTCGTCGAGGTCTCCGGGCGCACGTATCCGGTCGAGGTCCGCTACCGCCCCGCGGCCGAGGAGGACGACCCCGTCGACGCGGTCGGCGACGCGGTCGAGGAGCTGCTCGACGACGCGCCCGGCGACGTCCTCGTCTTCCTGTCGGGCGAGCGCGAGATCCGCGACACGGCGGAGGCGCTGGCCGCGCGGCTGCCCAGCGAGATCGGCATCCTGCCGCTGTACGCGCGGCTGTCGCCAGCCGAGCAGCAGAAGGTCTTCAAGCCGCACTCGGAGCGCCGCGTGGTGCTCGCGACGAACGTCGCGGAGACGTCGCTGACCGTCCCCGGGATCGGCGCCGTCGTCGATCCGGGCACCGCGCGGATCAGCCGCTACAGCGCGCGGCTGAAGGTCCAGCGGCTGCCGATCGAGCCGGTCTCGCAGGCCTCCGCCAACCAGCGCAAGGGCCGCTGCGGGCGCACGTCGGACGGCATCTGCGTGCGGCTGTACTCAGAGGCGGACTTCGCCGAGCGGCCGGAATACACCGATCCCGAGATCCTGCGCACGAGCCTGGCGGCGGTGATCCTGCAGATGGAGTCGCTCGGACTGGGCGAGGTCGAGGACTTCGGCTTCCTCGACCCGCCCGACCGCCGCCAGATCCGCGATGGCAAGGCTCTGCTGCACGAGCT
>DASZDB010000147.1:0-6090 GCA_035942495.1 Solirubrobacteraceae bacterium | reverse complement strand
CAGAGCGGCCCGCGCGTCCTCCGGGTCCGGCGACGTCAGGCGGCGAGCGGCAGGTCGCGTGACGACTCCTCAAAGGCGGGGCGCATCAGCTCGAGGCCGCGCCGGATGCGGCACTTGATCGTGCCGAGCGGCGCGTCGGTGTGCGCCGCGATCTCCGAGTGCGTCATGTCGCCGAAGTAGGCGAGGAAGACCGCCTCCTTCTGCGGCGCCGGCAGCTCGCCGATCAGCGACAGCGCGAGCGCGCGCTCGGGGTCTGCGGGCTCGGCGCCGGCGGCCGCCTGCAGCTGGCCGGCTCCGTCGTCGAGCAGCTCCACGGAGACGGGGCGAACGGCGGCGCGTCGCCACGCGTCGATCGCGCGGTTGCGCACCATGCTCGACAGCCAGGCGCTGACGCTGCCCGATCCGGCGCGATAGGCGTGGGCGCCGCGCCAGAGCGAGATGAACGCCTCCTGCGCCACCTCTTCGGCGAGCTCTCGGCTGGCACACAGCTTGCGGGCCTGCATGAGGACGCGCCGGTCGTGGCGGCGATAGAGCTCCTCGAACGCGGCGACGTCGCCGGCGGCGATCCGGGTCATGAGCGCGCTGTCGGAGATCTTGGCGGGGGCGGCCTCGCAGCGACGCTGCGAGCCGACGGCGGGGGCTGGGGCAAGTGCTGGGGTCATAGTCCTACTGTACTACCTTTGCATAAGGTTTGTCAAAGGTTAGTCCAACGTGCGATACTCCAGCCATGGATGAGCCCGACGACCGCTGGCGGATCAAGGAGTTCGCCGCGCTCGTCGGCGTGCAGGAGCCGACACTGCGCGCCTGGGAGCGCCGCTACGACCTCCTCCAGCCCGAGCGCAGCTCGGGCGGATACCGGCTCTACTCGCTGGCGGACGCGCGCCGTATCCGGTCGATGCAGGCGCACATGGCGCGCGGCCTCGCCACCGCGCAGGCGGCGGCGCTGGCGGTCTCCGAGTCCGGGCGCGACATCGTCGCCCCGAGCCGGCCGAGCGAGCTGATCGACGGTCTGATGGCCGCCACCGAGGGGTTCGACGCCACCCGCTTCGACGCGCTGCTCGACGCGGCGTTCCGGAACGGAACCGTCGCCGCGATCCGCGACGTCGTGCTGCCCGCGCTCGTCGAGATCGGCCTGCGCTGGGAGCGCGCCGAGGTGACCGTCGGCCACGAGCACTTCGCCAGCCACCTGATCGAGCGCCGCCTGCTGAGCGCGGCGCGCGGTTGGGAGGCGGCTCGCGGCCCGCTCGCCCTGCTCGCGTGCGCTCCCGGCGAGCGGCACACGCTCGGCCTCGTCTGCTTCGGCCTCGTGCTCGCGGACCGCGGCTGGCGCATCGCCTACCTCGGCGCCGATACCCCGGTCGACCAGGTCGCCGAGATGAGCGCCTCCCTGCAGCCCGCCGCGGTGGTCCTGTGCACGCTCGACGCGCACCACATCATGGCCGACGCCGACGTGATCGCCGAGCTCGGCCGGCGCCACCACACGATCCTCGCCGGCAGCGGCGCGAGCGCCGCGCTGGCGCAGGAGCTCGGCATCCAGCACGCCGCGGGCGATCCGCTGAGCGCGGCGCAGGAGCTCGCCGAGCGCCCGCCGACGGGGCTCCCGGGCAACGGCGCGCCCTGAGCAGTCGTCAGATGCGCTCGAGCAGCGCGAGCCCGTGCGGCTCGACCAGCGCCGGCGCCGACGCGCGTGCGCCGAGGGCATGCTCAACGCCGGTCAGCACGTGGCGGTACGCGCCGGCCGGCAGGTCGAGCGTGACCGCCTCCGCGTGGCCACGCAGCGCCACGACGACCACGACCTCGGCGCCGTCACCGCGGCTGAAGGCGACGACGTCGGCACCGGCCTCGATCGGCACGTACGCCCCGCCCGCCGCGAAGAGCTCCGGGCGGCGCCCGCGCAGCTCCAGCGCCCGCTCGATCACGTGCAGCTTCATCGTCTCGCGCGTGGGCTCCGCGCCGCCCTGCAGCGCCTCGAGCGCCGCGCGACGCTCGTCCCAGTCCACCGGCCGGCGGTTGTCGGGATCGACGAGCGAGAGGTCGATCAGCTCGTCACCCTGATAGACGTCGGGCACGCCGGGCACCGTGAGCTTCAGCAACAGCTTCCCGAGCGCCGACCGCTCGCCGGTCGCGGCGACCTCCGCGACGAACGGCCGAAAGGACGACAGGAACGGCTCGTGTGTGAGCAGCGCGACTGCGAAGCGCTTCACGCGCTCCTCCCACCCGTGGTTCTGGTCGACCCAGTTCGTGTTGCGCTTGGCCTCGCGCAGCGCCTTCTCGACGTAGCCCTCCAGCCGCTCGGGCGAGATCGGCCACACCCCGACGAGCGTCTGGAAGACGAGGTAGCGCTCCTGTGAGTCCGGTGCCCGCCCGCCCGCGCCGTCGGTGACGAGCGCGTCCGTGAGCTCATACCAGCGCCGCACGTACGTCGCCCAGCCCTCGGCCATCGCGCTCAGCGCGCCGATCCGCGCGCGCGCGTCGCCCGAGCGCTTCGTGTCGTGCGTCTGCGTGACGAGCAGGTTCTCCGGGAAGCGGCGCGCGCGCTCGCGGTTGCCGGCGTGAAACTCGTCGACGGACACGCCCCACCGGCCGGGGTCGCCGCCCACGTCGTTGAGCGCGAGCAGCCGCACGTAGCGATAGAAGGCGGTGTCCTCGATGCCCTTCGCCGTCACGGGCGGCGAGGTCTGCTGAAAGCGCGCGACGAACTCCTCGGGCGCGCCGTCGAAGAGGTCCGGCCGGCCGGCAGCGGCCAGCGCGTGGCGGTCGGCCTCGGCGAAGACGCCGTCGCGCACGTACGTCCGGTACACCGGCAGCCGCGCGAGGGCCTCCTCCAGATCGCCGGGGTCGTGGATCGCGCGCAGGCGCTGCACCTCGCGATCGAACGTCCCGCGCGCCTGCTCGAGCTGCGCCTGCAGGGCGACCTCGTCGAACGACCGCTGCTCGCCCGCGAGCTCGTAGGCCAGCTGCGTCAGGCACGCCTCGCCGGCCGGGTCGATGAACAGCCCCTGGACGTCGTTGAGGAACTCGTAGCCGACCGTGCCGCTCACCGGCCAGTCGCGCAGTGCCTCGCCGGGATGCAGGATCTTCTCCACCCAGACGCGTGAGGCTCCCGCGCCGGACAGCCGCTCGAGGTACCCGGCGGGGTCGGCGAGGCCGTCGGGGTGGTCGACGCGCAGCCCCTCGATGACGCCGTCGGCAAGGAGCGACAGGACCTTGCGGTGCGTCAGCTCGAAGACCTCCGGGTCCTCGACGCGCACGCCGGCCAGGTCGTCGATGTCGAAGAAGCGCCGGTAGTGCCCGGTCTCGGGATCGACGTCGAAGACGCGCAGGCGCTCCTTCGCGTCGGCCCACCAGCGGTTCTCGTCGCCGGCGCCCATGTGGTTGGGGACGATGTCGAGGATGATCCCCAGCCCCGCCTGCGACAGCGAGCGCAGGGCGTCCTCGCCGCCCAGCGACTCCGACACCGTCGTCGGGTCGACGACGTCGTAGCCGTGCGTGGACCCAGACCGCGCCGTCAGCGACGGCGAGAGATACAGATGGCTGACGCCCAGCGACGTCAGGTACGGGACGAGGGCGCGCACGTCGTCGAAGCGCATCTGCGGCCCGAGCTGCAGCCGGTACGTGGCGCGCAGGTCACGCACTCGGCGGGTCCACCCGGCGCAGGACCGTGACCGAGCGCGCCGTGACGGCGAGATCCTCGCGGGGGCTGTGCGAGGAGGACACCGCCTCGATCGCGGGGTCCCCGGTGCAGACCTCCATCACCCATTCGAGGCCATAGCGGCGCGCGGGCAGCGTGAACGTCACGTCGTCGTGGTGGCCGTTGAACAGCAGCAGAAACGAGTCGTCGGTGATCCGCTGGCCCCTGCGGTCGGGGTAGGGGAACTCCTGGCCGTTGAGAAACAGGCCGATGACGTGGCCGCCGGCGTTCCAGTCGCGCTGCGTCATGCGCCGGCCGTCGGGACGAAACCACCACGCGTCGGGCAGGCCGGTGCCGACGGTGCTCTCGCCGAGCAGGAAGTGGCGGCGGCGAAAGACCGGGTGCGCCTGGCGCAGCGCGATGATCCGCTGCGCGAAGGCGTGCATGCGCCGCCCCCGCTCGTCGAAGTCCCAGTCAAACCAGGAGATCTCGTTGTCCTGGCACCAGGCGTTGTTGTTGCCGCCCTGCGAGCGCGAGAACTCGTCGCCGCCGAGCAGCATCGGGACGCCCTGGGAGAGCAGCAGCGTCGCGAGGAAGTTGCGCTGCTGGCGCTCGCGCAGCTCGTTGATCTGAGGATCATCGGTCTCGCCCTCGACGCCATGGTTCCAGGAGCGGTTGTCGTCCGTGCCGTCCTGGTTGTCCTCGAGGTTGGCCTCGTTGTGCTTCTCGTTGTAGGAGACGAGGTCGCGCAGCGTGAAGCCGTCGTGGGCGGTGACGAAGTTGATCGACGCGAACGGCGTGCGTCCGTCGTGGGCGTACAGGTCGCTGGATCCCGTCAGGCGGCTGGCGAACTCGGCCACGCTCGTCTCGCCGCGCCAGAAGTCGCGGATCGTGTCGCGGTAGATGCCGTTCCACTCCGTCCACAGCACGGGGAAGTTGCCGACCTGGTAGCCGCCGGGTCCGACGTCCCACGGCTCGGCGATGAGCTTGACCTGCGAGAGGATCGGGTCCTGGTGGATCGTGTCGAAGAACGCGCTGAGGCGATCGACGTCGTAGAGCTCGCGGGCGAGCGCGCTCGCCAGGTCGAAGCGGAAGCCGTCGACGTGGCACTCGATGACCCAGTAGCGCAGCGAGTCCATGATGAGCCGCAGCACGCTCGGATGGACGGGGTTCAGCGAGTTGCCCGTGCCCGTGAAGTCCATGTAGAAGCGCGGGTCGTCGGGCACGAGGCGGTAGTAGCTCTCGTTGTCGATGCCCTTGAACGCGAGCATCGGCCCGAGGTGGTTGCCCTCCGCCGTGTGGTTGTAGACGACATCGAGGATCACCTCGATGCCGGCCTTGTGCATCGCCTTGACCATCCCCTTGAACTCGCGCACCTGCTCGCCGGTCGAGCCGGTGGCGGCGTAGTCGGCATGAGGGGCGAGAAAGCCGATCGAGCTGTAGCCCCAGTAGTTCGACAGGCCCCTGTCGGCGAGAAAATGCTCGTCGGCGTTGTGATGCACCGGCAGCAGCTCGATCGCGGTGACGCCGAGGTCCTTGAGGTACTGGATCGCCGGTTCGGAGGCCAGGCCGCCGTACGTGCCGCGCAGGTCCTCGCGGACGTCGGGGCGCAGCATCGTGAAGCCCTTGACGTGCGCCTCGTAGATGACGGTCTGGTTCCACGGCGTGGCGAGCAGGCGGTCGCCCTCCCAGTCGAACGCGGGATCGACGACGAGGCACTTCGGGATCGCGTCGGCGTCGTCCTCGTCGTCGGCCTCGAGATCGGCGGTGTCGGACTCGTCGGGGATGTAGGGCAGCGTGCTCGCCGCCGCCCAGCGGACCTCGCCCTCGATCGCCTTGGCGTACGGGTCGATCAGCAGCTTCGTCGGGTTGAAGCGCTTGCCGCACTCCGGGTCATACGGGCCGTAGACGCGGTAGCCGTAGCGCTGCCCGGGCTTGACGTCGGGCAGGTAGCAGTGCCAGTTGTGCGCGGTCTGCTCGACGAGGTCGATGCGCGTCTCGTTGTCCTCGGCGTCGAAGAGGCACAGCTCGACGCGCTCGGCGTTCTCGCTGAAGATCGAGAAGTTCGTCCCGCGGCCGGTCCAGCTCGGTCCGAGCGGAAACGGCCGGCCCGGCCAGACCTCCAGCGTGCTGGGGTTCTTCATCGGGCGAAGCTCGTTGAGGTTCCTCATCGAAGGAGCGCCCCGGCGAGCGGCGGCAGCATGACCTGCCCGTCGCTGCACCGCGCGCCGTCGTGCGTCGCGAGCACGACCTCGCCGCGCCCCGCGCCGACCGGCACCGGCTGCGCCTCGGCGGCGAAGTTGCAGGCCAGCCGGTACGGGCCGCGGTCCACGGTCAGCCAGCGTGCGTCCTCGTCGAATTGGGGCATGGTCTCCTCGTCGGGCAGTCGGTGGCGCACGGCCAACAGTCTTGCGAACAGGCCGGCGAGCGCCTCGTCGCGGTCGCGGGTGAGCTTGGAG
>DASZDB010000146.1:0-3868 GCA_035942495.1 Solirubrobacteraceae bacterium | reverse complement strand
GGCGCGATCTCGCTGCTGTCGCTGACCGTGCTGTCGGTGTCGACGGCGGCCGCCGCGCAGGCGCCCGTGCGGACCTACCGCGTCGAGGGTGTGCGCACGGCAAAGGACCGTGCCGCGGTGGCCCGTACCGGGGTCGCGATCCTCGGCCGCGACCACGGCGCGCTCGTGGTCAGCGCCTCGCGTTCCGATGCGCGCCGGCTGGGCCGCCTGACGTTCCGGGTGCTGCGCGGGTCGCAGCCGCGGCTGCCGGGGCGGGCGCAGGGCCTGCGCGCCGGCGCGGCGGCGTTCCCGGCCGCGGACGCCGGCTACCACAGCTATCAGGAGATGGTCGACGAGACGGCGGCGATCGCAGCGGCGTATCCGACGATCGTGCGCCGCAGCGCGATCGGCACGACCTACCAGGGCCGCACGATCTACGCCCTGAAGATCTCCGACAACGTCGCGACCGACGAGGCCGAGCCCGAGGTGCTGTTCACCGCAAACCAGCATGCGCGCGAGCACCTCACCGTCGAGATGGCGATGTACCTGCTCAACGAGCTGACAAGCAAGTACGGCACCGACGCGCGTGTCAGCGGCGTGGTCAACACGCGCGAGATCTGGGTCGTGCCGAGCATCAACCCCGACGGAGCGGAGTTCGACGTCGCCAGCGGCTCCTACGCGATGTGGCGAAAGAACCGCCAGCCCAACGCCGGCTCGACGGCCGTCGGCACCGACCTCAACCGCAACTGGGGCTGGCAGTGGGGCTGCTGCGGCGGCTCGAGCGGGACGTTCTCCTCGGAGACCTACCGCGGCCCGGCGGCGTTCTCCGCGCCTGAGACGGCGGTCGTCCGCGACTTCGTCAACTCGCGCGTCGTCAGCGGCGTGCAGCAGATCAAGACCGGCATCGACTTCCACACGTACTCCGAGCTGGTCCTGTGGCCGTACGGCTACACGACCGCCGACACCGCGGCGGGGCTGACCGCCGACGACGAGGCGACGTTCCGCACGCTCGGCACCAACCTCGCCTCCACGAACGGCTACACCCCCGAGCAGGCGAGCGACCTGTACATCGCCGACGGCGCGATCGACGACTGGCTATGGGGTCAGCACAAGATCTTCGGCTACACGTTCGAGATGTACCCGAGGACCTCGAGCCCCGGGTTCTATCCGCCGGACGAGGTCATCGCGCAGGAGACCGCGCGCAATCGCGAGGCGGTGCTGCGGCTGCTGGAGATCTCGGACTGCCCGCAGCGCGCGATCGGCAAGGAGACGCAGTACTGCGGCCTGCCGACCGCGACGATCTTCGCCGACGACTTCGAGGCCGCGCGGGGATGGACCGCCAGCACGACGGGCGCGACGAGCGGGCGCTTCGCGCGTGGCGACCCCGCACCGACGAACTCCGGCGGGGTCAAGCAGCTCGGCACGACGGTCAGCGGCGTCAACGACCTGGTCACCGGCCGTCTCGCCGGCCCCTCGGCGGGCGCCCACGACGTCGACGGCGGCGTCACCGCGAGCACCTCCCCGGCGATCACGCTGACCGGCGGCTCGACCTACACGCTGAGCTTCTCCTACTACATGGCCCACGGCAGCAACTCGTCCTCGGCGGACTACCTGCGGCTGCGGATCGGCAACACGGTCGTCTTCCAGGAGCTCGGCGCGGCGAACAACGACAACGGCGCCTGGGCGACGGCGAGCGTCAACCTCAGCGCGTTCGCGGGCCAGACGGTGCAGATCGTCGTGGAGGCCGCCGATCTGTCGACGGCGAGCCTCGTCGAGGCGGCGGTCGACGACATGCGGGTGACGCGCAAGTAGCAGGCCGCTGTCGTCGGCCTGGCTCAGCCCGCGGGGGCCGAGGAAGCGTCCAGCAGCTGAAGCGCGTCGTAGCCGACGAACGCGGCCCCGAGCGGCTCGCCGGCGCTGAGCAGGTGAACCCACAGGGCGTCTGCGTCCTGGGCGCGCACGAGCACGAGGTAGCGCCGCTGGTTCTCGCGCAGGATCGCCACGATGCTCGGGTCCCCGGCGACGTCGCCGATCGCGCCGATCGGCAGCTTGCCGGGCAGGCCGGCGGCGCTGAGCAGCCGCGGGGCGCGCGGACCGACGACGCCGATGATCGCCAGGGAGGCGCGGATGTCGCGGTGCGGCAGCTCGATGCGATCACGGCCGCGGCCGATCACCGGCCGCGTCGCCAGCGCGGCATGCGGGCCGACGAGCAGGATGTGGTGTGCGTCCATGCGCAGGTACCACACGCCGTCCAGCCGCCGCGCGCTGCCGACGGCCAGCGGCGGGTCGCCGAAACGCGCGACGAGGGCGCGGTCGAGCGGCGCGGTGTCACCGCGCAATTCGAGCACGCCGTAGTCGGAGTGATCGGCCAGCCCGACGCTCTTCATGCAGACGGCGATCTCGCCCGGAACCGAGCCGTAATGGGCGACGACCGTGTGGCCGTCGCGGTCGTGCCGGGCGGCCGCCGCGGCGAGGCAGGTCTGCGGCACGGAGACGACGCCGGACTGGGGCGAAGGGTTCTGCATTGCCTCAGAAGCTGAGATCGGGCTGTCGGGACGACGCATCGGACGGCCCGCCGAAGCGGGCCGCCCGATGGTGCCTGGTCGCGCTCGACGGGCGATCGTCGCGCTAGCCGACGCCGAGCTTCTCGGCGGCGCGGCGGGTGCCCTCGACGCGGTTGGCGATCTTCTGGAACGCCACCTCGCGGGCGTAGTCCGGCGAGCCGTGGTTGGGCTTCTCGTCGATCGAGAACGGCGAGAACCCGCAGTCGTCGGTCGAGCCGAGGCGCTCCTTCGGGATGAAGTCCGCCGCTCGCACGAGCCGGTCGCAGATCTCGTCCGCGCTCTCCACGCGCGGGTTGCCGGGGTTGGTCACGCCGATGTAGACCATCTGATCGTCGCGGCTGTGCTGGCCGATCGACTCGTAGACGGGGTCCTTCTCGCGCTCGGAGGCAAGCTGGATGAGGAAGTAGCCGGCGTTGATCTTGAACATCTCCGGCAGGAGGTTGTTGTACGGCACGTCGGCCGAGTGCACCGAGTCGCGGTCGCCGCCGGGGCACGTGTGGATGCCGATCTTCTTGCGCTCCTCGTCGGAGAAGTTGGCCAGCACGCGGTTGTTGAGCTCGATGAAGTGCGGCAGCAGGCCCGCGCCGGTCCAGGGGTTGCGCGGATCGTCCCGCGTGGCCAGACGGCCCTCCGTGAAGTCGATCGAGACGCGCGCCGCACCGGCCTCGAAGGCCTTGCGGATGTCCGTCGTGCACTCCTGCACGATGTCCTCCTCGAACTCCTCGCGGGAGTAGCCCTCGACCGGATCCTTCAGCGGGTACAGCAGCGCGAGCATCGACGGGGCGATGACGGCCTGCTTCATCGGCTTCGTCGCGTAGGGCAGCGACTTCTTCAGCGTGTCGGCGGCGTAGAAGTTGTACTTCAGCGGTCCGCCCACGAGCTTGGGCAGCTGGCGGCCGTGGCCGTCGGCGAAGATCGCGAAGAACTGACCGCCCGGCGCGAGGTTGTCCGCCAGGCCGGTTCCGGCGAGGGTGTCGGCGATCGGGTACGTCGCGAACGACGACCAGCGCTGCTCGCCGTCGGAGATGATCGGCGCGCCGGTGGCTTCGCCCTGCTCGATCGAGTCCTTGCAGGCCTCGTCCTGCAGCTTCTCGAGGTCCTCCTTGGAGATCTTGCCCTCGTCGTACTCTGCGTAGGCCGCCTGCAGCTTCGCCGGCCGTGGAAGCGAGCCGACCGGCTCGGTGGGAATGCCCGTGTCGGTCCTCGGGTCGTAATCGGTCATGCAGCTCTCCTCTGGTTGTCTGTCTCCTGCCACACCCCCCGCCGACGATGCTCCCGCCAGAGCACCGCGACACCGCGACGTATTGTCGCCGTCAGCGACGCCG
>DASZDB010000145.1:0-1971 GCA_035942495.1 Solirubrobacteraceae bacterium | reverse complement strand
CAGCGCGCGCAGCGTGCCCTCGAGGTCCTCGGTGAACTGCGGCGTGCGCCGCAGCACCGGCGTGCCGGCGGCGAGCGCGCGGTTGACCGCGGGCAGGCTCGCGCGCAGCTCGCGCGCGGTGCCGCGGACCTCGTCGGAGATTCCGGCCAGGCGGACGAGGAAGGGCCGCGTCTGGGGCAGGTCCTTGATCCCCTGTTGCAGAGTGTCCGGCGAGCGCGCGATCGTGTCGCGCAGCGCCTGGGGGTCGCGCGACAGCGCCTCGAATGTGTCGGCCATGCCCGTGAACCCGCGCGCGAACGTGTCCGACAGCGGCGCGAGGACGCGCGTGAGGTCGGCGGTCTCGTCGAGCAGCCGCTCCAGGCGCGTATCCGGGTTGGCCAGCGTGCGCATGACCGGCGGCAGGTCGCCGAGGAGCTCAGGCGTCGCGCCCAGCGTGCGGTTGATGGCCTCGCCGCGGCCGGCCAGGGCCGTGCCGAAGTAGTCGAGGTTGCGGTCGACGTTCTCGCGCGTGGGCTCGTCGAAGATCGAGAAGAAGTCGTCGAGCTCGGGTCCGGCGGCGTTCGCCCCCGTCGCGATCGTGCTGCCCTCCGCCAGCTCCGCGCCGGACTTGCCGCGCACGAGCTCGACGTACTTCAGCCCGAGCGCGGACCGCGCGCGGATCCGGATCGTCGAGTCGCGGGGGATCGGCGTCGCGGACTTGTCGAGCTTCAGCGTGAGCTGCGCGCCGCGCGAGCTGAGCCCGCCCCGCCCGTCCACCGGCTCGATCTTCGCCACCTGGCCGACCCGGAAGCCGCCCTCGCGCACCTCGTTGCCGACGACGAGCCGCGCGGCGTTGGGGGTGTCGACCTTCAGCTCGAACGTCGGCACGAACGGCAGCCCCTGGTTGGCCTGGTAGGCGAGCAGCACCGCGACGAGGACGACGAGCAGCGTGACGGCGCCGACGAACACCGGGTTGGACGCGACGGATGGTGGTCGGCGGCCTCTCATGGCCCCAGGAGGTAGTCGAGGAGGTGGCGCTCGCCGTCAGAGCTCGATGACGTGCTCGAGCCGTTCTTCGGGCGCAGCGCGGGCGGCAGGTTGTCGGTGATGCCGGGCGGCAGCAGCTTGTCGAGCAGGTCGCGCGGGTCGAGCTTCGACGACGGCGGCGGCGGTGGGGGAGGCGGCGCGCTGGCGGAATCAGGCGCCGTCGGGGCGGGCTGCGCCTGCGGCGGCTCGGCCGTCTTCTCGTCGCCGCGCCGCCTGCTGCGCGGCTTGTTCGGCGTCGTCCGCGAGACGGCGCCCGTCGTGACGCCCGGCTGGTTCGGACCGAGCCACTGCCGGCAGTGCTTGGTGCGCTCGGGGTGCTCGATCGCCGACTGCGCGTTCGTGTACTGGTTGCACTCGTTGAGCAGGATGTTGAGCTTGAGGATGAAGCCCTTGGAGTCGTAGATGTTGATCGCCTGTGACTGGACGAAGAAGAACTGCAGGAACGCCTCGAGACCGGTGAAGCCACCGCCGGTCGGGCTGAGCCGGTTGGGCTCGACGGCCCGGCCGCGATCGTTGAGGTCCTCGAGCACGAAGCGCAGGTTGCGCATCGGCTCCGTCGTCGCCGTCCCGAGCGCGCGCAGCTGCTTGACGGTGGAGCGCGCCTCCGCGACCGCGCCGATCCCCGTGTCCGCCGCGCGCCCGAGGCCCCGCACGGCGGGCCGCGCGGATTGCGCGAACGGGCCGAGCCGCGTGAGGAACTCGGTCAGATCGGGCGAGGCGCGGCGCAGGTCGCGCAGCGCGGGTGTCTGCAGCCGCGCGGTGGTCCCGAGCGCGGCGAGCGTGTGGCGCAGCTCGCGCAGGAAGCCGGGCAGCTTGTTGACCGTCGACTTCAGCGCGCCCGCGCGGTCGGCCGACGCCTGCGTCGTATCGCCCGCCTCGCGCACGAAGCGCCCGACGTCGCGGCGGTTGCGGGCGATCCCGACGAGCGTGCGGTCGGCGTCGCGC
>DASZDB010000144.1:0-4263 GCA_035942495.1 Solirubrobacteraceae bacterium | reverse complement strand
GGCGCCGGCCGCCTTCAGGCGATCGGCCACCGTCCCGCCGCTGAAGTATTCCATGACGATGAAGGCGTCCTCGGCATGCTCGCCGATGTCGTAGATCGTGGCGATGTTGGCGTGGTCGCCGACGCGCGCGGCCGTTCGCGCCTCGCGCTGGAAGCGAGCCCGGGCACCGCGGTCGGCGGCGTATTGAGCGCCGAGCACCTTGACCGCGACGATCCGCCCCAGCAGGAGATCCTCGACCTCCCAGACGGACGCCATCCCGCCGCTGGCGATGTGGCGCGTGACGCGGTAGCGCTCGGGCAGCTCGATGGCGGAGGCCAGGGGCATCAATCCGTGAACATACCCGCCGCCGCGCCGAGTCCAACCGTCGCTGCCAATCCGCTCGCCGCGCATCGCCAAAGCGACCCACTACACTGCGACGTCGCGATGGCCAAGGTCTGTCACAGCTGTGGAAAGAAGCCGGCCTTCGGCCAGAGCCGAAGCCACTCGATGCGCGCCACGAAGCGCCGCTTCAACCCGAACCTGCAGAAGGTGCGGGTGCTGATCGGCTCCGCCCCGCGACGCGTGTATGTCTGCACGCGCTGCCTGAAGGCCGGCAAGGTCCAGAAGGCCCTCTAGGGCCTGGCGCGCCGCCGGCCGCCCGAAGGCGACCGCGCCAGGCGCGAAACTGGAAGTCCATGGATCCCAGCCTCGTCCGCTTCCGCGCCGTCGTCGAGGGTGCGCTCATGCACCTCGAGTCGCGCCGCCAGGAGATCAACGACCTGAACGTGTTCCCGGTCGCCGACGGCGACACGGGCGACAACATGGCGCTCACGCTCTCGGCGGTGCTGTCCGAGGTCGACCGCCTCGCGGCCGAGACCCGCGCGCCTGACGGGTCCGCGGGCACGGGTGAGGGGCGCCTGGACGAGATCGGCCGCGACGAGATCGTCGACTCCGTCGCGCGCGCCGCGTTGCTCGGCGCCCGCGGCAACAGCGGCGTCATCCTCTCCCAGCTCATCCGCGGCGCGGCGGAGGAGCTCGTCAGCCGGCCCGGCGAGCTCGTCGACCCCGTCCTCATCGGCGCGGCGATGGCGCGCGCCGCTCAGCGCGCGTACGGCTCGGTGCGCGAGCCCGCCGAGGGCACGATCCTCACCGTCGTGCGCGACATGGCGACCTGCGTCGCGAGCGAGATCGCGCACATGGGCGACACGCGCCTGGGCCGCGAGGGCGATCCCGCCGTACAGAACGCGCTCATCGCCGACGTCCTCGAGCGTGCCCTGCACGCGGGCGAGGAGTCGGTGCGGCGCGGGCCCGAGCAGCTTGCCGTGCTGCGCGAGAGCGGGGTCGTCGATGCCGGCGGCCATGCGCTGACGGTCATCGTCGCCGGAATGATCGCGGCCCTGCGCGGCACAGAGGCGCCCGCGGTGGCGCGTCACACAGCGCCCGCGCGGGTCACCCATCCCGAGCACGAGTCATCGACGTTTCGCTACTGCACGAACTTCGCGGTCACCGGCCGTGACCTCGATCCGGGGCCGTGGATCGAGCGCCTCGAGGCGCTCGGCGATTCCGTGCTGGTCGTCGGCGACGCCGCGACGTTGAAGGTCCACGTCCACACCGACTTCCCCGGGGGCGCAACCGCGCTCTTCGACGGGATCGGCGAGGTGTCGCACCTCGACGTCGCCGACATGCACGCGCAGGTGCTCGCGCGCGACGAGCGTCTCGCCTCCACCGCTGCCGTGGAGCAGCAGCGCTGCGGCGCGCTCGCGGTGATCGCGGGCGACGGGATGCGCGAGCTCTTCGAGTCGCTCGGCGTGTTCGCGCTCGACGGCGGCCCGCCGCTCAACCCCTCGACGTACGAGCTGCTGGCCGGGATCCACGACGTGCCGGCCGAGGAGGTCGTCGTCCTGCCCAACTCTCCGAACATCGTGATGGCCGCCGAGCACGCGGCCGAGCTCTCGGAGAAGACCGTGTGCGTGAGCGCCGCGCGGTCGCAGCAGGCGGGCCTCGCCGCGGCGCTCGCGCTCGACCCCGCGCGATCGGCCGCCGACAACGTCGCCGCCGTCGATGCCGCGCTGGAGCGGATGCGGACCGGCGCGGTGGCGCCCGCCGCCCGCGACGACGGCGAGGGCCGCTTCGTGACGGGTGACGCGGTCGGTTTCGTCGACGACGCGATCGTCGCGTGGGGCGAGCCGGCGGCGACGCTCGGCGCGGTGCTCGGCGAGCTCGCCGGCGACGCGGAGCTGCTGACCTGCATCGCCGGCGCAGGCGCGCCGCTCGGCGAGGACGACGTCCGCGCGCTCGTCCCGGACGGCGTCGAGCTCGAGTGCGAGGACGGTGGCCAGCCGTCGTACTGGTGGCTCGTGGCGGCGGAGTAGCCGGGCGCCGCGACCAAGCGATCCGCGGCGGCGACCACAATGGCGGAGTGGCCACCGCGTTCGCCGACCGCACCGAGCTCGACCACGCGACGCTGCTGGGCGCGCCCCTGCGCTGGCCGCGCCCGTCAGCGCTGGCGGTGCCCCTGAAGGTCACGCCCCAGAAGGCCGCCGACGCCGCTGCGCAGCTCGGCCTGCTGACGGTCGGGGACCTGCTCGAGCACCTGCCGCGCGACCGTCGCGAGGCGCGGACCGTCGCGGCGCTGAGTCCGGACGACGTCGCCACCGTCGTCGTCGAGGTGCGCTCGATCACGAGCCGGCCCGTGCGCCGGCGCGGGATGAAGCCGCTCGTCGAGGCGACCGTCGCCGACGAGACGGGTGTCATGAAGGCGACGTTCTTCAACCAGCCGTGGCTGCAGCGCAAGTACCCCGCCGGCACTCGCCTCGTCCTGCACGGCAAGTACGCCGCCCGCAACGCGTTTCGCGTGACCAGCCACGCGCCGACCGACGAGTCGACCGGCAGCGCGAGCGAGGTCGCGCACTATCCGGCGACCGAGGGCCTGTCCTCGACGCAGATCCTCGCGCTCGTGCGCGCCCACCTCGCGTCGGCCGAGCACGCCGCCGAGCCGCTGCCGGCGCGGGCGCGCATCCAGCGCGGGCTGCCCGACCGGCCGGCGGCGATCGTGGCCGCGCACGTCGGCGACCACGAGGGCGGTCGTCGGCGCCTCGCCTTCGACGAGCTGCTGCTCGCCCAGCTGTCGCTGCTGCGTCGGCGGGCGCAGCGGCGGGCGTCGGGCGCGGCGCCGGTGCTCGACGGCCCGCCGGCGCTGTCTCGCCGCTGGCGCGAGGAGCTGCTGCCGTTCACCCCGACCGGCGACCAGCTGCGGGCGATGGCGAAGCTCGACGAGGAGCTTGCCTCGCCACGGCCGATGCAGCGGCTGCTGATGGGCGAGGTGGGCTCGGGCAAGACCGTCGTGGCGCTGCACGCCATCCTGCGGGCGATCGAGCACGACATGCAGGCCGTGTTCATGGCCCCGACCGAGACGCTCGCCGAGCAGCACTTCGCGACGCTCCAGGCGCTCATGCCCGGCGAGGCGGTGCGCGCGGCGCTGCTGACCGGCTCGACGACGGCGGCGCGGCGGGTGGACACGCTGAGCAAGCTTGCGACCGGCGAGCTGTCGTTCGTCGTCGGCACGCACGCGCTGGTCGAACCCGACGTGGTGTTCGACCGCCTGGCGGTCGTGGTCGTCGACGAGCAGCACCGCTTCGGCGTGCGCCAGCGCGCGGCGCTGGACGCCAAGGCGGCCGGCGGCCTCGTGCCGCACGTCCTGCACATGACGGCGACGCCGATCCCGCGCACGATGGCGCTGCTGCGCTACGGCGACCTCGACATCACGACGCTGCGCGAGCTGCCGCGCGGGCGCCGGCCGGTGGCGACGCACGTCGCCTCGACCGGTGCCGAGCGCGCCCGCGCCTACGACCTCATCCGCGAGGAGCTCGACGCGGGCCGCCAGGCGTTCGTGGTGTGTCCGCTCGTCGAGGAGTCCGAGGCGCTGCAGGCCCGCGCGGCGACGGTCGAGTACGAGCGCCTGCGCGGCGGCGAGCTGCGCGACTACCGCGTGGCGCTGCTGCACGGCCAGATGCGCCCGCGCGAGAAGCAGGCGGCGATGCTGTCGTTCGCGGCCGGCGAGTGCGACGTGCTCGTCGCGACGACCGTCATCGAGGTCGGCATCGACATCCCGAACGCGACGGTGATGCTCGTCGAGGGCGCCGAGCGCTACGGCATCAGCCAGCTGCACCAGCTGCGCGGCCGGGTCGGGCGCGGCGAGCACACGGCGACCTGCCTGCTGTTCGGCCCCAAGGACGCGGCGCGCCTGCGCGCGCTCGAGCGCCACAGCGACGGCTTCGAGCTCGC
>DASZDB010000143.1:0-2903 GCA_035942495.1 Solirubrobacteraceae bacterium | reverse complement strand
CTCGCCGGTGCGCACACGGTAGGCCTCCTCGACCGGCAGGACGAAGACCTTGCCGTCGCCCACACCGCCGGTGCGCGCGTGCTTGAGGATCGTGTCGACGACGAGGCGCACGTCGCCGGCGGCCACGACGCACTCGATCTTCACCTTCGGGCGCAGGTAGTTCGTCAGCTCGGCGCCGCGGTAGCGCTCCGTGATGCCCTTCTGGCGCCCCGAGCCCTTGACCTCGCTGACCGACAGCGACGGAAAGCCCTTCACGAGCAGGTCCGCGCGGATCGGCTCGAACGCCTCGTGGCGGATGTAGGCAATCACCATCTTCATGCGCTCACCTCAAGATCAGGACGACGGGCGGAAATGGGGCCGTGCAGCACGGCGGAAGGCCACGGTACCCCACCGGCTCGGCGACGGGGAAGAGCCTTGCCTCTAGGCCGGCTGGGCGACCGGTCGGGGCTCGCGTTCGCTCGCCTCGGGGTTGAGCAGGATCGCTCCCTCGCCTGTGATGTAGGCCTCCTCGCCGTGATGGATGATGTCCATCCCGACCGCCTCGTCGCGATCGTTGCCGCGCAGCGGCATGAGCGCGCCGAGCACGCGCAGCAGCAGGTACGTCATGCCGAATGCGTACGCCGGGGCGGCCGCAGCGGCGACGACCTGGGACCAGAACTGGCCGGCGTCGCCGTAGAACAGGCCGTCCGCGATCCCGTTCCAGTCCCGCTGGGCGAAGAGGCCGAGGAAGACGATCCCGAAGAGGCCGGCGACGCCGTGTGCGGCAAGCACGTCGAGCGTCTCGTCGACGCGCGTCCGCGGTCGCAACGCGACGACGGCGTAGCACGGGAACGTCACGAGCACGCCGAGCACCATCGCCCAGATCGGGCTGACGAAGCCGCCGGCGGGGGTGATGCCGACGCAGCCGACGATGATCGCCGTCGCGGCGCCGATCGCCGTGATCTGGCGGTTGCGCAGGAAGTCGAGGATGAACCACGTCAGCAGCGTGCAGGCGGGGGTCAACAGGGTGTTCGCGAAGGCCAGCACGCTGTTCTGGCCGGTGTTGAAGCCGCTGCCGCCGTTGAAGCCGAACCAGCCGAACCACAGCAGGCCGGCCCCGAGCAGCACGTAGATCGCATTGTGTGGCAGCAGCGCCTGGCGCCCGTAGTCCTTGCGCGCGCCGACCACGAGTGCGGCGGCGAGGGCCGAGAATCCCGAGCCCATCTCGACGGGGACGCCGCCGGCGAAGTCCAGGGTGCCCTGCTGCGCCAGCCAGCCGCCGCCGAAGGCCCAGTGCGCGAGGACCGCGTAGACGAGGATCGACCACAGCGCGGCGAAGATGAGAAACGGGCCGAAGCGCATGCGCTCCACGACAGCACCCGAGACGAGCGCCGTCGTGATGATGCAGAACGTCCCCTGGAAGGCGAAGAACACGAGGTGCGGGATCGTCGTGCCCTCGCGCGGCTCGAAGCCGACGTCGCTCATGAACGCATGACCCAGCCCACCGAGGATCTTCGCGTCGCCGTCGAAGGCCAGCGAGTAGCCGACGAGCGCCCACGTGATCGTGGCCACCGCCAGCGCGGCGACGCACATCATGAACGTGTTCAGCGTGTTCTTCGCGCGCACGAGGCCGGCGTAGAAGAGGCCGAGGCCGATCGTCATCACCAGGACGAGCGCCGTGGCGATGAGCATCCACGCGGTGTCGCCCGTGTCCACTGCCGCGGGAGCGGTCGCCAACAGCGAGCTCATCGGCCCACGGGTGTGACGGCGCCGTGGTCCTTCTCGCCGGTCCGGATGCGGATCGCGCGCTCGAGCCCGATCACGAAGATCTTGCCGTCGCCGACGTCGCCGGTCTGGCCGCCCTCGCAGAGCGCGTCGATGGTGGTCTGGACGAACTCGTCGGACACCGCGATCTCGAATCGCACCTTCTCCGAGAGGCCCATCTGCACGCGTGTGCCGCGGTAGGTCTCCACGCGCTCGAGCTCCCCGCCGTGACCCTGCACGCGGCTCATCGAGATTCCTCGCACCTCAGCGCGGTAGAGCGCTTCGAGTACGTCGTTTGCCTTGTCCGGGCGGACGATGCCGATCACGAGCTTCATGGCAGGGAGGCTCGCCGCCGAGGCCATATCGGGTCTTTGTCCCACCGGCCAAAGATCGGCTGGTGTCTATGGCCCCGCGGTACAACGATCGGCCGGCGCGGCTGGACCGGGTGGTGCACCGGGTCGTCGGACAGCCGCGGTTGACTCTCGCACGCGGGCGGGCGTAGGGTCGGTCTGCCATGAAGATCGTCGTTCTGGGCGCCGGGATCTGCGGTCTCGTCGCGGGCACGATGCTCGCCCGCGACGGGCATGACGTGACGCTCGTCGAGCGCGACCCCGAGCCGGTCCCCGACAGCATCGAGGCCGCCTGGGAGGCGTGGTCGCGTGCGGGCGTCGTGCAGTTTCGCCAGGCGCACTACCTGCAGCCGCGCGGCCGCGCGGTGCTCGAGGAGGAGCTGCCGGACGTCGCCGCGGCGCTCGCCGCCGCGGGCGCGATGCGCTTCGACGTCCTGAGCGTGATGCCGCCGACGATCGCCGACCGGGAGGCGCGTCGCGGCGACGAGCGCTTCGGCACGCTGACCGCGCGGCGCCCGGTCCTCGAGCAGGTTCTCGCCCGCGCGGCGGAGGAGCAGCCGGGCCTCGACGTCCGCCGCGGCGTCGGCGTGAGCGGCCTCGAGACGCGCGCGGGCGCCGGGGGGAGCACCCACGTCACCGGCGTCGTCTGTGAGGGCGGCGAGCGCCTGCGGGCCGACCTCGTCGTCGACGCGATGGGCCGCCGCTCGCCGATGCCGGGCTGGATCGCCGACGCCGCGGCCGCCGCCGTGCCCGAGGAGGCCGAGGACTCCGGCTTCGTCTACTACACGCGGTTCTTCCGCTCGCGCGGCG
>DASZDB010000142.1:0-2132 GCA_035942495.1 Solirubrobacteraceae bacterium | reverse complement strand
GGGCAGCCCGGCAAGCGCCGGGCCCGGCCGGCGGAGCAGCGCCGCCGGCGCCGCGACGACCACTGCGACGACCACCGCGCCGCGCGCCGTCAAGGAGCGCCTCTTCGCGAACCCCGGTCGCTCGCGCTCGCTGCGATCGGGTGGTCGCCGCCAGATCCTCGACGCCTCCTTCGCGTTGCCCGCCGCCGCCAGCCTGCGGTCGTACTTCGCCGGCGACGTCGGCCTCGAGCGCGACGAGCTCGAGCTCAAGCGGATGTTCGCCGGGCGCCGCGTCATCGCGGGCACGATCCTCGGCCGCGTCGGCTCGACGTCGACCGCAGGGGCCTCGCATGTGCGCTTCGCGATCCGCCCACCCGGCAAGGGCGTCCCGCAGATCGACCCCGAGCCGTTCATCGAGGGCTGGCGCCTGCTCGAGTCCACCTCGATCTTCCGCGCGCGCGGGGCCGCGGCGGTGGCCGGCGGGTCGATCGGCCAGATTCTGCTCATGAGCAAGGACACGCTCACCAAGCGGGTGCTCGCCAACCCGGCGATCGAGATCTACGCCTGTGGGCGGCGCGATATCGCCGCGGGCGTCGTCGACCGCCGCGTGCTCGCGACCCTCGAGTTCCTCGCCGCCAACGGCCTCAAGCCCACCGTCTCGTCGATTCGCTGCGGCCATTCCTTCTTCACCGAGACCGGCAGCGTCTCCCAGCACTCCTCGGGCAACGGCGTCGACATCTCGAAGATCAACGGCCAGCCGATCGTCGGCGGCCAGGGCCCCGGTTCGATCGCCGACGTGACGGTTCGCCGGCTGCTGACGCTGCAGGGCACGATGGCGCCCGCCCAGATCATCAGCCTCATGAGCTATCCGGGTGCGCCGACGGCGTTTGCGATGTCCGACCACGCCGACCACATCCACGTCGGCTTCCGCCCGCTCGGTGGCACGAGCGGGGGCGGCATCCACGCGCGCGGGCTTGCGCCCAAGCAGTGGCTGCGGCTCGTCGACCGCCTCGGGAAGATCGCCAACCCGGTCGTCAGTCGGCTTCGCCGACCGTAGCGCCGGTCGGCTCGCGCACTTCGCCGCGCGTCACGAGATCGTTCCAGACGTAGAGCAGCGGCACCTGATACCAGCCGCTGCAGGCGGCGCGGAACTCCGTGAACTCGGGGCCGTACCAGTAGGCGTCCCAGCTGTGATGGTCGGGGAAGTCGGCTGTCAGCAGGAACTTGTAGCGGTCATCGCGGGAGCGGAAGACCTCGTAGCGCGTCGCGCCGTACTTCGTCGAGAGCGGCGCGATGTACTCGAGGGCCTCCTGCAGGCTGTCGCCGCGAAAGCCGGTCGCATAGAGCGGGAGGTGGACGACGCCGCCGGCCATCAGTTGCCGACCTCGGCGCGGATCGCCCCGGCGCCCTCGGCGCTCTTGCCCTGGCCGGTCTCGGTCGCGCCCACGAGGATCGCGATCTTGCCCTGGTGTGCGTTCTCGTACATGAGCTGGTGGGCCTGCGCGACCCCCTCGAAGGGCATGGTCTTCCACAGGACGGGACGGATCTTCGACTCGCGGATGAGGTCGTTGGCCTTCGTGGCCTCCCACGCGTTGGCGAAGTGCGAGCCGATGATCTGCTTCTGGCGCATCCACAGGTAGCGCACGTCGAAGTCGAGGTCGAAGCCGGACGTCGCGCCGCAGATGACGACCTTGCCGAACGGCTTGACGACGAACACGCTCGTCGGGAACGTCGCCTTGCCGACGTGCTCGAAGACGATGTCGGGCTTGTCGCCGCCCAGCAGCTCCCTGACGCGCTTGTCGAACCTGCGCATCTCCTTGAAGCGGGCCTTCTCCTCGTCGGGCGTCTCGCCGCCCTTGCGCATCATCGCCGCGAACTCGTTGCGGTTGATGAAGTCCTTGGCGCCGAGCTGCGTGACGAGCTCGCCCTTCTCGTCAGAGGAGACGACGCCGACGCAGTCGGCGCCGGTCAGCGCGCACAGCTGCGTCGCGAAGACGCCGAGCCCGCCGGCCGCGCCCCAGATGAGGACCTTGTGGCCGGCCTGCAGATCGCACTGGTCCATGAGCATCCGGTACGCCGTGAAGTACGTCAGCCCGTAGGAGGCGGCCTCCTCCCAGGACAGGTGCTCGGGCTTGGCGAGCAGCTGCTGGGCC
>DASZDB010000141.1:0-13771 GCA_035942495.1 Solirubrobacteraceae bacterium | reverse complement strand
GCTCGTCGCGCGGGTAGGCGGCCAGGTCCTTCGCGTCGTTGAACTGCACCGGGTTGACGAACAGCGTCACGACGACCTGGTCGCATTGGGCGCGCGCGTGGCGGATGAGCGACAGGTGGCCCTCGTGCAGCGCGCCCATCGTCGGCACGAGGCCGATGCTGCGCCCGGCGCGGCGCGGGCCGTTGAGCGCCGATCGCAGCGCGGCGACGGTGCGCAGCGTCTTCATGCCGTCACTGCGACGTTGTGCGGCGCGAGGCGGCGGGTGGCCTCCGTGAGCGCGTCGAAGAGCGCGAGGTCGTCGGGCAGTCGCTCGGCGACGGCCTCGCGCTGGCGGGCGACGGTGGCGTCGTCGCCGCGGGCGATCGGCCCCGTCAGCGCCTGCGCGGCGCCGAGCGCGGCCCAGTTCTCGACGCTCGCCTGCACGAGCGCGACGAGCGGCTCGCGGTCGAGCCCCGCGGTCTGCGCGAGGCGCTCCGCGAAGCCCTCGAGCGTGACGAGGAAGTTCGCGGCGATCGAGGCGGCGGCGTGGTAGGCGCCGCGGTGCTCGTCGGCGACGTGGACGGGGCGCATGCCGAGGGTCGTCGCGAGCGCCTCCGCGAGCGCGAGGGCGGGCGGCGTCGTGCCCGCGATCGCGGCGGTCGCGCCGGCGAACGTCGCTCCTTCGGAGGTGACGGTCATCAGCGGGTGCAGCGAGAAGGCCTCGTGCGGCGCGAGCGCCGCAAGCGTCGTGGCGGCGGAGGTGTGGCCGACGACCCGGCCCGCGCGGGGCGCCAGCGCGGCGGCCGCCGCCTCGATCTGGCCGTCGGGGACGCAGAGCAGGACCGGGGTGACATCGTCGGAGGGCGATTCGCCACGGCGCAGCGGGCCTTGGATATCGATTGCGGCGGCGCTCAACGCGCGGGCCAGCGCCATGCCCATGCGGCCGGGGCCGACGATCGCGAGGCGATCGGGAGCGCATGCCGCCTGGGCAGGCAGCGGAAGCTGGGGCTGCGTGGTCATCGTCTCGGTCCAGTCCTCCAGGAGGTACCGGTCGCGGTATTGATGTGCGAGCGGTTGGCGCCGCCGCGTCCTCAAGAGTACCCGACCGTGGTCGCGGGGCCCCTCCCGAGCGGCCCGCGGCCCGCGGTGTGTCGAAGGTTCGCGCTCCGCGCGGGATTTGACACACCCCGCTCAGCCGTGCGAGGTCAGTCCTGACGGCTGTGCGCTCTACCATCGCTCTGTGGCCACCAGGGAGGAGCGCCGCGCGCAGCTCACCGACGTCTTCCGCGAGGCACGGGGCTGCCCGCGCTGCCCCGAGCTGGCGCGGACGCGCACGCAGGTCGTATTCGGGGCCGGCAACGCCGACGCCGACCTCATGTTCGTCGGGGAGGCCCCCGGCGCCAAGGAGGACGAGCAGGGCGTCCCGTTCGTGGGCGCGGCCGGCCAGCTGCTCGAGCAGCTGCTCGGCGAAGTCGGCCTCGCGCGCTCCGATGTCTTCATCGCGAACGTCCTCAAATGCCGGCCGCCCGGCAACCGCGACCCGCTGCCGGCGGAGATCGAGAACTGCTCGGACTACCTCATGCGCCAGGTCGAGCTCATCCAGCCGCGCGTGATCTGCACGCTGGGCAACTTCTCGACGAAGCTCCTGCGTGGCGACCCGACCGGCATATCCAAGCTGCACGGCCAGGCCGAGATCCTCGCGATCGGCTCACGGGCAGTACGCCTGTATCCGCTGTTTCACCCCGCCGCCGCGCTCTACACGCGCTCGCTGCTGGAGACGCTGCAAGCCGACTTCGCCCGCCTGCCGGCGCTGCTGGCGCTCGACCCGCCCGAGCAGCCCGAGCCGTCGGCGCCCCCCGAGCCGGCGCTGGCGGCGCCCGAGCCCGAGCCCGAGCCGCTGCTGGTACCCGCGCCGCTGCAGCCCGTCGAGAGCTATGAGCCGCCCGCGCCCGCGGAGCCGGATGACCGTCAGCTCGGCCTGTTCTAACGCTCCTTGCCGCCCGTCGCGACGAACCTCACGCAGTCGCCCAGGTTGCGGAACGTGGCCGAGCCGTCGAAGCGCTTCCAGCCGTCGCCCATGCAGTCTTGGCGCGTGAGCGGCAGCTCCTGCGTGTCGCACGCAGCGCCCTTCCCGTCGCCGTCGGCGTCGAGTTGATCGGGGTTGGAGACCATCGGGCAGTTGTCGGCCGCATCGGGGATCGAGTCGTCATCGGCATCCGGGTCCGGCCGCGAGCAGCTGACCGTCCAAAGAGGCCACGCGCCTCCGTCGACCCCCCAGTTGAACAGGTAGTCGCCGGTCTGCGGGACCGTGTACGTAACGGTGCCCGGGAAGCCGGCGCTGTCGAGCAGCGTGGGGTGCCCGATCCACGGGTCCTCCGGGGGGAACTCGATGCTCGACAGGGTCACGGTGGCGCCTGGCGTCGGCGACTCGGGGTAGCGCTCGACCGCCGTCATCCGGATCTGCTCGCCCGCGAAGAACGGGCTGCTCGTGTAGAAGACCATCTGGCCGTAGATGCCGACGCCCAGCGTGTTCATCCGCGCACACGGCGTCGACAGCGGCTCCTCGGCGCTCGCGGGCGACGCCGGCACGGAGCCGAGGACAACCGCTGCCGCCAGGACAGCAAAGACTCGCCTGAACATCATTCCTGCCTTCCGTTCGGTCACGCCGATCATGTGACGCCCGGGGCCGCCGCGCATCGCCCGCGCGGCTGATCCGCGCTCACCCTCCAGGCTGATTTTCGGCACGACGATCATCGGATCGTGACCTCCGTCACCATCCCCTTCGCCACGTGCGGCGGCCCGCCCCGACGGTCGCTGGCGAAGCAGATCAGCGCGTACCGACCGGCCGTCAGGCCCAGCCGCATCGTCTGCTTGGACCCGCCGCCCAGGACCCCGCTGATGACCTCGTTCGCGAAGTCGACCGGTGGTGGCCCGGACTCGTCCTCGCCGGTGGCGAAGGCCTTGACGTCCTCGAGCGTCCGGCCCTCGACGATCGGCGACAGCACGAAGTCATGCGGCTCGGCGCCGCGGTTCTCGATCAGGACCTCCTCGTCCGACGCGCTCAGGCCGCGCGTCGCGAAGGCGTACTCGGTGGCGGTGATCGCCGCCTGCGCCGTGGTCAGCGCCGCGCCGTCGTCCGCCTGCCGTACCTCCAGCCGCGCGCTCTGCTCCAGCGCCGCGAGGTCATCCGGCTTGCCTTCGAAGGAGCGGTCGACGACGTAGTAGCTGCCGGGCCGCAGGTCGACCGTGAACGCCGCGCTGCTGCCCGGCCTGACCACGCCGATGCCGCCCGCCCAGCGCAGCCAGGTCGGCATCGCCGCGCCCTCGCGGACCTTGTTGAGCGCGGTGAACGCCTCGGCGACGCCATGCCGGCCCTGGACACCGATGAGCTGCGCCCCGCGCTCCTTCGCGCCGTCGTTGCGCACGCTGATGCGGACGGCGCCGCTGGCGACCGAGCGGGCACCCTGGACCAGGTAGACGCCGCTGGCCGGATCGGCGTCCGTCAGCGTCACCGCGGCCGGCCGGGTCACCACCGGCTCGTCGGCGTCCGACCCGCACCCGGCGAGCGCCGCGGCAGCCGCGAGGCCGACGGCGACGGCGGCGAGCAGGATCCGGCATGTCGTATCGACATCGGGATGGTGGTGCATCGGTCAGCCTCCTCGGGGTTGCGCACTCGTGGTGCCGACGCTAAGCACGCCGTCGCTCGGCGTCGTCGGCCGAGGGAGCCGTTGCCACCCCGTCCGGCGGCGGGTCTCGGCCGCGCGCCGTCTCGCTCTGCGGGATGAGCGTCGCCATCCTCGCGGCCGATGGCGACGCGCGCGGGCGGCGCTATCGTCGGCCCATGACGGCGCGGCTGCCATGTCTGTCCCTGATGAGGCCGGTACCGGCGCTCGCCGACGCGCTGCTGGCGGCCGTGCTCGCGGTCTATGGGCTCGGCCACATCTGGCTGGGGTGGATCCCCGACGAGGGCTACGCCGGCGGGCCGCGCGGGCTCGACACCGTCGTGGTGCTGCTGTGCACCGTCCCGCTGGCGTGGCGGCGCCGCGCCCCGCTCGCGGCCTTCACCGTGATCGTCGCGACGTTCTCGCTGGCGCAGCCGCTGACGAGCGCCAGCGCCTCGTTCTTCGCGGGCCTGCTGCCGGCGCTGATCGGGGCGTACTCCGTCGCGCGCTACGAGGACGGCCGCCGGTTCCTCGCCGGCATCGCCATCGGCCTCGCGGGGATGCTGCTGCTCGTCGCGACGACGCCGAACTTCCAGAAGTCCGAGGAGCTCTTCCTCGAGGCCTTCCTGTGGTCGAGCGCCTGGTTGCTCGGACGGGCGATCCGGCGGGGCGAGCGGCGCGCGCGCGAGCTCGGGATGCGAGCCGAGCGCCTGGAGCGCGAGCGCGAGGAGCAGGCGCGCGCGGCGGTGATCGACGAGCGCGCGAGGATCGCGCGCGAGCTGCACGACGTGGTCGCGCACGGGGTCAGCGTGATGGTCGTCCAGGCCGGCGCGGCGCGCTCCATGCTCCCCCAGGAGGACGACGCGACGCGCGCCCAGCTGCAGTCGATCGAGGGGATCGGCCGGCAGGCGCTGACGGAGATGCGGCACATGCTCGAGATGCTGCGCGACGACGCCGAGCTCGCGCTCGAGCCGCTGCCGGGCATCGGGCAGCTCGACGCGCTCGTGGCCGCGGCGCGTGACGCGAACCTGCCCGTCGAGGTGCGGATCGACGGCGAGCCGCATCCGCTGCCGCCGGGGATCGACCTCACCGCCTACCGGATCGTGCAGGAGGCGCTGACGAATGCGATCAAGCACGCCGGGCCGGCAACGGCACACGTCAGCGTGCGCTACTGCGCCGACGCGCTCGAGCTCGAGGTCAGCGACGATGGCGCAGGCGCGCCGAGCGCCAACGGCAACGGCGCCGGTCACGGGCTGATCGGGATGCGCGAGCGGACCGCGCTCTACGGCGGCGAGCTGCGCGTCGGTCCACGCGACGACGGGGCCGGGTACCTGGTCCGCGTGCGCCTCCCGGTGGCGTCGGAACAATGGTGATCAGCGTGCTGATCGCCGACGACGAGGCGCTCGTCCGCGGCGGGTTTCGGGCGATGCTGGCCGGCCAGCCCGACATCGAGGTCATCGGCGAGGCCGGCGATGGCGAGCAGGCGGTGGCGCTCGCGCACGAGCTGCGCCCCGATGTCGTCCTGATGGACGTGCGGATGCCCAAGCTCGACGGCTTGGAGGCGACCCGCCGCGTGCTTGCGCCGTCGGCCGGACGCGTCCCGCGCGTGCTCGTCCTCACGACCTTCGACCGCAACGTGTTCGTCTACGAGGCCCTGAAGGCGGGCGCGAGCGGCTTTCTGCTCAAGGACTCACCGCCGGAGCGGCTCGCCGAGGCGATCCGCATCGTCGCGGCGGGCGACGCGATGCTCGCGCCGGCGATCACCCGGCGCCTGATCGAGGAGCACGTGCGCGGGCCGCGGCCGGGCCAGGACGTCCCAGTCGAGCTCGAGGAGCTGACCGAACGCGAGGCCGAGGTGCTGCGCCTCGTCGCGGGCGGCGCATCCAACGCCGAGATCGCCGAACAGCTGTACCTCAGCCAGGCCACGGTGAAGACCCACGTCGCGGGCGTGCTGACCAAGCTCGGCGTGCGCGATCGAACGCAGGCCGTCGTTCGCGCCTACGAGTCGGGCTTCGTGCGCCCGGGCTACCGCTAAGCCCCGACGGCGCTGGACCGCAGCGCCGGCAGCACGCGCTCGCCGTACGTCCGGATCGAGCCGAACGGGTCCGCGCGGCCGATGAGCTGCAGGCAGATGATCGTCGCCCCGGCGCGCTCCATCTCGCGGATGCGCTCGATGTGCTCCGCTGGGTCGGAGGCGATGAGAAAGCCCTCGTGCGCGAACTCCTCGTCGCTCATCTGGGCATCCGCCCGGCGCTGCATGTCGTGCTGGTCGGCTATGTCCTCGACGTAGAGCTCGGGCAGCTGGGTCGGCTTCCAGTGCCGCGCGCCCTCGATCGCCGCGCGCTCGTCGTCGGCCCAGGCGAAGCCGGCCTGGAAGATGATCTCGCCGGGCTCGCGTCCGTGTTCGTCGCAGGCCGCGCGATAGGCCTCGACGATCGCCGGCGCCTTCTCCGGATCGCCGAGCGTCCACAGGCCGTCGCCGAAGCGCGCCGCGACATCGGCCGACTGCGCACCGAACGCCGAGATGTAGAGCTTGGGCCGGGTCTGCGCGCGCGTCCACAGTCGCGCGTCCTTGAGCTTGAACCAGCCGGCGTCCATCGTCACGGTCTCGCCGTTCCACAGCCGCGTGATCGCCTCGAGGCCCGTCTCCAGGCGCCGGCGCTGCTCCTCGTAGGGCGGCCAGTCCATGCCCAGCGGGGTCTCGTTGACCGACTCGCCGGAGCCCACGCCGAGGAACACCCGGCCGGGGTAGAGCTCCTCGAGGGACATGAAGGCCTGCGCCACCACCCCTGGGTGGTAGTGGTGCACGATCGGCGTCACCGCCGTGCCGATCTGCTTCTGCGTCACCTGCCCGAGCGCGCCGAGGTAGACCCAGGCCTGCGTCCCCTCGCCGTCGGGGAACCAGGGGGCGAAATGGTCGGATGTGCCAAGCCCGTCGAAGCCCGCGCGGTCGGCCGCCTTGGCCTGCTCGAGCATCTGCGACGGGGTGAACTCCTCCGTCGAGGTCGCAAACCAGTACTGCATCGGGGGCGCTCCTTTCGGGCGGATCAGACCAACGGCCTACCCGCAGGAGCTCCCACCCGTGCGCCGAGTCGGCGCCGCAGCGCTATTCGCCGTCGGCCGGCTTGAGCTCCAGCGCGCAGCCGTTGATGCAGTAGCGCTGCCCGCTCTCGCCCGGTCCGTCCGGGAAGACGTGGCCAAGGTGGCCGCCGCACTGGCTGCAGAGAACCTCCGTGCGCCGCATGAACAGGCTGTTGTCGTCGCGCAGGGTCACAGCCGCGGCGACGGCGGGATCGGTGAAGCTCGGCCAGCCGGTGCCGGAGTCGAACTTCGTGTCGGACGAGAACAGCTCGGCGCCGCAGCCCGCGCAGGTGTACATGCCGGGGGTCTTCTCGTTCACGTACGGGCCCGTGAACGCGCGCTCGGTGCCGGCGCGCCGGAGGATGTCGTACTGCGCGGGCGTCAGCTCCGCGCGCCACTCCTCGTCGGTCTTCTTGACGGGAGCGTCGATCGGGTCGTGCTTCATGCCTTCAATCTAGTCCCGGCGCGCGGTCCGTGCCGCGGGTTGGCGCGGGCGCCGCCACGCCTACGCGGGCCGGCGCAGGCGCCGCCGCGCCAGGCGGCGGGCGAAGTAGCCGACCTGCGCCACCTGCGCCATCGCGTCGAGGACGCGCTCGCCGTGCGTGAGGTCCGCGCGCACGTACTCGGCGAGCTCGCCCTCGCGGCCGTAGTAGCGCCAGCCGCGCGACGACCCGATCGTGCGCAGCAGCGCCGCCGTGAGCGGCGGCGCGGCGAACGCGCCGTGGACGAACAGCAGCCCGCCAGGCGCGACGCGGCCGGCCCAGCGGCCGAACAGCTCGGCGGCGACGCTGTAGGGCGCCGCCGGGCCGATGAAGAGCACGTCGATCGAGCCGTCTACGCGCGCGACCTCGCCGGGCGCGACGACGAGCACCTCCACGCCGGGACTCGCCTCGCTGCGAATCGCCTCGATCGCGTCGGGCGAGACGTTGCCCGTCATCACGACCCGCGCCGGCGCGACGAGCACCCGGGTACAGGCCTTCAGCAGGGAAAGCTGAGCCGCGCTGAGCACGCGTGCGACGCTAGCGCAGCAAGCGCGTCGGGATCTCGCCGTCACAGGCATTAGAGTGCGCGGCGTGCCCCGGTCTCTGCGCCGTCTCGTCCTCGTGCCGCTCGCCGTCGTGATGCTGGCGGTGCCGGCGTCTGCCGCGGCCCAGAACTCGACGATCCCCGAGGATGGCGCCGGGGTGTCGACGACGCCGCCCGTTCCGCTACCGGGGGACGCGGCGCCACCGCCGCCTGCCACCGCCGACCTTCCGAACACGGGCTCGGATCCGCGCATGCTGTTTCTCGCGGGCGTTGCGATGTCGCTCCTCGGTGCCGGGCTGCGTCTGCGCACCGCCGATGCCGACGACTACTGAGCGATCCAGGCTGAGAGCTCCGCACCCGAAGAGACAGAGGCGCTCGCTGCCCAGCTTGCGCAGCGCCTGCGGCCCGGCGACGTCGTGCTCGTCTCGGGTGAGCTGGGAGCGGGAAAGACGACGTTCGTGCGCGGCGCGTGCCGCGCGCTCGGCGTCGCCGGGGCGGTGACGAGCCCGACTTTCACGATCGCCCGCCGCTACGACGGTGACGTGCCGGTCTCGCACCTGGACCTCTATCGCCTTGGCGATCTCGCCGACGAGGACCCGGCGCTGCTGGCTGACGAGCTCGCGCCCGACCGCGTCGCGTTCGTCGAGTGGCCGGAGGTCGGGGCGCCGGCCGGCCTCGATCCGGACCGTGTCGTCGCGCAGGTGCGCCTCGAGCACCGCGGCGGCGACCGGCGCCTCGTCGTCGTGCGCGAGCGCCCGGCGCCGCCCGCCGCACCGTGATCGTCCTCGGGTTGGACACCGCGACTGCCGCGACCGCCGTCGCGCTGCTCGACGACGCGCAGCCTGCCGACGGCGCCGAGCGCCGCCACGACCCCGCCGCCGGGGAGCGTCCCGGCCACGCGTCGCAGCTGCTGGCGCTCGCCGCGGAGCTGCTCGCCGCCGCCGGGCTGCGCTTCGCCGACATCGACCGGATCGCCGTCGGGCTCGGCCCCGGGACGTTCACCGGCCTGCGGATCGGCGTGGCGACCGCCCGGGCCCTGGCGCAGGGCAGCGGCGCCGAGCTCGTCGGCGTCTCGACGCTGCGGGCGCTCGCTGTCGCGGCCGAGCCTGCGGCGCCCGCGGGCAGCGGCGTCCTCGCGGTCATCGACGCCCGCCGCGGCGAGGCGTTCGCCGCGGGTTGGCGCGGGGGAGAACCCGTGCTGGAGCAGGCGGCGCTGGCGCCCGCGGCGCTCGCGGAGCGGCTCGCCGCAGAGGGCGGACCGTGGCTGGCCGTGGGGGACGGCGCGCTACGATTTCGAGCTGAATTGGAAGGTGCCGGTTGCCGTGTCCCGCCGGACGATCTCGCGCAGCACCGAGTCAGCGCCCGGGCGATCTGCGAGCTCTCGTTGCAGGCGTCGCAGGGGGTCGCGCGTGATCTGGTCGTGCCGGACTACCTGCGCCTGCCCGACGCGGTGCTCGCCCGCCACCGGCCCAACCACTGACATGAGCACCCGCGATCATGACCGCTGACGGCCCGCTCGAGATCCGCCGCCTCACGTACGCGGACCTGCCCGAGCTCATCGCGATCGAGCGGCGCGCGTTTCCGACGCCGTGGTCGCTGGCGATGTTCGTCCTCGAGCTCTCCAAGCCGGCGAGCGTCTGCCTCGCGGCGCTGCGCGGAGGGCAGATGGTCGGCTTTCTCATCTGCTCGCGCTACGACACCGTCTGGCACATCATGAACGTCGCCGTGGACCCGCAGCGCCGCCGCCAGGGGATCGCGACCGAGCTGCTGACCGACCTGCTGCGCCGCATCGACGCCAACGGCGCGCGGTTCACGCTCGAGGTGCGCGAGTCCAACGCCGCAGCGATCGAGCTGTACGAGCGCTTCGGGTTTCGCGCGGCCGGCCGCCGGCGGCGCTACTACCAGGACAACGGGGAGGACGCCGTGATCATGTGGCGCACGCAGTCGACGCTCGCCGGGCACTTCGACGATGTTCCCAACGCCGCCCCGCCGGCGCCCACATGAGCCTCATCCTCGCCCTCGAGACGAGCTGCGACGACACGTGCGCGGCCGTCGTCACGGGTGCGGGAGACGTGCGCTCCAACGTCATCTCCTCACAGGGCATCCATGACGAGTACGGCGGCGTCGTGCCGGAGATCGCCTCGCGCCACCACCTCGAGCTGGCCAACGTGGTCGTCGACGACGCGCTGCGCCGTGCCGACGCCACGCTCGACGACATCGATCTCGTCGCGGTCACGCAGGGCCCGGGGCTGGTCGGCGCGCTGCTGGTGGGCGTAGCCACGGCCAAGGGGCTCGCCGCCGCGCGCGGACTGCCGCTCGCCGCCGTCGACCACCTGCAGGGCCACGTCGCCGCGAACTTCCTGCGCATGGACGCTCCCGCCGGAGGCCGCGGGGACGCAGCAGCCATCATGGAGCCCCCGTTCGTCTGCCTGATCGCCAGCGGGGGCCACACCCTGCTGGCGAGCGTCGAGGACCACGAGGGCTTCGCGGTGCTCGGCCGCACGCTCGACGATGCCGCCGGCGAGGCGTTCGACAAGGGCGCGCGGCTGCTCGGCCTGCCGTTTCCCGGCGGGCCGGCGCTCGAGCGCCTGGCCCGCGATGGCGATCCGGGGGCGTTCAGCTTCCCGATCGCGCGCAACCTCGGCGGGCTGGACTTCTCGTTCGCCGGCGTGAAGACCGCGCTGCTCTACAAGGTGCGCGAGCTCGGGCGGGACGGCGCGCGCGAGCGCGCGGCGGACCTCGCCGCGAGCTTTCAGCACGCGGTCGTCGAGGCGCTCGTGGCGCGCTGCGAACAGGCGCTCGCACAGACCGGTCTGGGCCGGCTCGCGATCGGCGGCGGCGTCGCCGCCAACGGGCCGCTGCGCGAGCGGCTGGCGGGGCTCGGCGCCACGGTTGGCATCCCGCCGCGCGAGCTGTGCACCGACAACGCAGCGATGATCGCGTCGGCCGCCCGGTACGTGCCGGCGCAGCCGTTTCCCGACTACCTAGCGCTCGACGCGTACGCGTCGGGCGAGCGGGCGCTGGCGTGAGCGCGGGGGAGCTCGGCGACGGACTCGTGCTCCTGGGCAAGCCGGGCTGTCATCTCTGCGACGACGCGCGCGCTGTTCTGCAGCGCATCGGCGCGACGTTCACCGAGGTGGACATCACGACCGACGACGCGCTGCACGCGCTCTATCTCGAACGCATCCCGGTCGTCGTGCTCGACGGCGTCGAGCGCTTCGAACTGTTTGTGGATGAAGCCGCGCTGCGCCATCTTCTGAGTAAAGTGAGCCGTCGATGACGACCGGCGAGAGCGTTCCCACGGCGGTTGAGTCGGCTCCACGCGACGGCGCGATCGGAGGCGGGCAGCGCCTCTCGCTCGGTGTCGCAGCGCGGTTGTCGCGCTACCTGCAGGTCCTCACGCAGGCCAAGAAGATGGGCAAGGAGACGATCTCCTCGCGTGAGCTCAGCGACTACACGCACGTCAACCCGACCCAGATCCGGCGTGACTTCTCCGGCTTCGGGAAGTTCGGCAAGCGCGGCGTCGGCTACAACGTCGACGCGCTCGTGTCGCAGATCCGCAAGATCCTGCGGACCTCCGGTCAGCACAACATCGCCCTCTTCGGCGCCGGTCACCTCGGCCAGGCGATCGCGTCGTCGGACATCTTCGCCGACCACGGCTTCCGCGTCGTGGCGATCTTCGACACCGACAAGCGCAAGATCGGCCAGCAGGTCGGTGCGACCACGGTGCGCCACTCGTCGGAGCTGAAGTCGATGGTCGAGTTCGAGGACATCGTCGTCGGGGTACTCGCGGTGCCCACGGCGGCGGCGCAATCGATTGCCGACGACCTCGTCGATGCAGGCGTGAAGATCATCTTCAACTACTCCGAGGCGCTCCTCCAGGTGCCGCCGGAGGTGACCGTCCACACCTCGTCTCCGGCGGTCGATCTGCTCTACGCGCTGTACTTCTACTTGACGTAGAAGACCGCCCGGCGGCGCAAGCTACCCATGCCGATCGACCTCGACAACACGGAGGAGATGTTCGCGGCGTCCACGGACCTCACCGTGGGCCTGGAGGAGGAGTTCGCCGTGCTCGACGGCGGCACACTGGATCTCGTGCCGCGCTTCGAGGAACTGCGCGACACCGCAGCCGCGCTCGATCCGGTGCTGCACGAGGCGATCACCGGCGAGCTGATCTCGTCGGAGATCGAGATCGTCTCCGGCCGCGGCGAGGACCTGCACGACGCGATCGCCCACCAGCGCGACCGCCGCCGGCGGCTGTTCACGCTCGCCGCCGGACGCGGGATCTCGCTCGGCTCGACCGGCACGCATCCGTGGGCCGACTATCGCGAGCAGCGCAACATCGACACGGAGCACTACCGCCGCGTCGTCGAGGGACTCGGCTATGTCGCGCGGCGCAACAACACGTTCTCCCTGCACGTCCACGTCGGCGTGCGCGGCGCCGATCGCGCGGTGGCGGTGTGCGACCGGCTGCGCCCCGTGCTGCCGCTGTTGCTCGCCGTGAGCGCCAGCTCGCCGTTTCTCGAGGGACAGGACACGCGGCTGCACTCCGTCCGCAGCCAGATCTTCTCGAAGTCGTTTCCGCGCTGCGGCGTGCCGGATGCGTTCGGCGATTGGCGCACGTTTCGCGAGTACCTCGAGCTGCTGATCGCGACGGGCTCGATCGTCGAGTACACGCAGGTGTGGTGGTCGGTGCGCCCACATGCGTCCTACGGGACCATCGAGGTTCGCATCTGCGACGCGCAGGTGACGGCCGCGGAATCCGAGGGCCTGGCGTCGCTGATCGTGGCGTGCGTCGGGCAGGCGATGCGTGACATCGACGACGGTGTCCCGTTCGACGACCCGCCGCACCGGCTCATCGAGGAGAACATGTGGCGCGCGATCCGCTACGGCCTCGACGGGCGCATGATCGACCTGCGACGCGGGGTCGAGATCCCCGCGCGCGCGGCAATCGAAGCGCTGTGGGCGTGGACCGAGCCGGTCCGCGACGAGGCGCGCATCGACGTCTCGCTGGAGGGGTCGACGGGCGCCCAGCGTCAGCGGGCCGCGCTGCTGGACGGCGCCGAGCTGCGCGAGGTCTACGCTGAGACGGTGCGCGAGACGATGACGACCTACGCCCAGGAGGTTCCCGCATGACTGCCGATCCCGGCGATCCCGGCTTCGACGAGGCCGAGCTCGCCGATCTCAGCGAGGAGGAGCTGCGCGCGGCCTACGAGGCCGAGATCGCGCGCCTACGCGTGGAGGACGTCCTCGTGCAGACCGTCGTCTCGCTCCTGAACCTCGCCGCCCGCAAGGCCGGCCTCACCGGGGCCGAGGAAGAGCCCGATTTCGAGCAGGTCCGTCAGGCGATCGACGCGACGACGTCCCTGCTTCCGCTGGTGGAGCCCGGCCTGGGACCGGACGCCAAGCAGGTCCGCGACGCGCTCGCGCAGCTGCAGCTCGCGTACGCGCGCTCGGGTGCCACGCCGCCGCCGGATGCCCCCCGTCCCGGCGAGCCGCAGAAGCCCGAGACGCCGCCGCGCGGCGGCAGCGGGCTCTGGGTGCCTGGTCAGTAGCCGCGCGGGTTGCGGGGCAGGGGGCGCGCCATCCGCCCGTCCGGTTAGTATCCGCGCGCGTTTCCCGTGGCTTCGGGCCACTGGCACCCGCCACGCGGCGGGCTAGGTCCGCAGCACCAAAGAATTACGGAGGCAGTTTCCCTTGAGTGATTTCCTGATGGACCACGGGGTCGTCGTCGCCCTGCTGTGCGGCGCCCTTGCAGTGCTCTACGGCGCGTTGACGACGCGCTCGCTGCTGGCGCTGTCACCAGGCAACGAGCGCATGGTCGAGATCTCGAAGGCCGTGCAGGAAGGTGCCTCCGCCTACCTGCGTCGTCAGTACACGACGATCGGCATCGTCGGTGTTCTTCTCTTCATCGTCCTGATCCCGCTGCAGAGCATCGAGGTCGCTGTCGGCTTCGCGCTCGGCGGCCTGCTCTCGGCCGCGGCCGGCTTCATCGGGATGAACGTGTCGGTGCGCGCCAACGC
>DASZDB010000140.1:0-2640 GCA_035942495.1 Solirubrobacteraceae bacterium | reverse complement strand
GGCGACGACGCACGCTGTGGCGAGGCAGGCGATCAGCGCGATGAAAATCCGTTTCACAGAGGGCTCCCGGGGACGATGGGGCGACGGACTATCCCACCACCGGCGCCAACACGCACGTTTCCTGTGCGGCGGCGAGAGCAGGGTCAGCCGAGCGCGGGGGCGCGGTCTGCGCGCAGATCTTGAAGCCGAGAGCTCGAGCGGTCCGGCGCGCATCGGCTTGACCCGCAGGACTCGCGCGCCGTTCCGAACTCCGACAGGCTTCCCGCACGCGCTGCCTCGGCAGCGGACTGAAGCGCCTCCAGCGAGGCTCGCCACTGATCCAGGTACCGGTTCAGCACATCCGCATCCTCTTGAGGCGTTGCAAGGGTGCCGATGCGGGCCACTCGCTGCGATCTTCGGAAGTGGCCGAGATGACGAAGCTGCTGGAGAACATCTTCCGCAACGTCAATATTGCCCAACCTGGAAAGCGCCGCTGGCCCGCGCTGCCTCTGCCGCGCCCGTTCGCCGGCGGACGGGCGATCGCTGACAGAACCGGCGCTCGACGCCGACGGCGCAATGTAGACACAAGTCGTGCTAAAGTGTCCACATGCCTGACGTCGGAGTCCGCGAGCTGAAGCAGCGACTGTCTGAGTACCTCGACCGGGCCGAGCGCGGGGAGGTGCTGCGTGTGACTGACCGCGGTCGGCCGAAAGCCGTGCTAGGGCCGCTGCCGGGCCGCGCGCGGATCGACGAGGGCGTCGCCGGAGGATGGATCGCCGCAGGCTCGGGGGAGGGGCTTCGTGACGCGCCGCGCTGGACGGCGAACAGGAGAGTCCTCGATGTCCTCTCCGAGGATCGGGGACCGTGAGCCTGTACGTCGATTCGAGCGCTCTGCTCAAGCGCTACATCGACGAGCCCGACTCCGCCGCGGCCAACGCCCTCCTTGCAAGCGACGCCTCGCTGCTGACCGGGCGCCACACGATTGTCGAGGTTCGTCGCAACCTCGCGCGACTGCTCGCTGAGCGCGACGCCGCCGGCGCCAAGGCGGCTTTCGTCGAGGACATCGCCGCGTTCGGCATCGTCGAGCTCGACAGCGTGACCTGTGAGATCGCAGCGGACATCGCCGAGCTGACCGGCGCGCGGACGCTCGACGCCCTGCATCTCGCGGCGGCGCAGCGGATCGGCGCAGCGGGCGTCCCGTTCGTGACGTTCGACCTTCGCCAAGCCCAGGCCGCGAGGGCGCTGGGCCTGGCGGTCCTCCCGGGCTGACATCTATGGCGTCGACAACGTAGCTGACCGTGGACGAACGCCGTTTGCCCAAGCTGGATCAGCTGTCGAGGCGCCCCACGATCTGCTCGGCGTAGTGCGCGTAGTTCCCGAGGTCGAAGATCTGGTCCAGATCGAGCCCCAGCTCTGGCCGGGCCTCGAGCAGATCGCGGAGCGGCACCCGCTCGTCCCACGCCTCTTGCGCGAGTTCCTGCACGACGCCGTAGGCGGCGTCACGGCTCATCCCGCCTGACACGAGCGCCAGCAGCACCCGCTGACTGAACAGCGCACCACAGGTGAGATCGAGGTTCTCGAGCATCCGGTGGGCATGTACCACCATCCCCCGCGCCACGCGTACCGCCAGCGCCTGCATGTAGTCGAGCAGGATCAGCGAGTCCGGCAGGATCACGCGCTCTGCGCCCGAGTGCGAGATGTCGCGCTCGTGCCACAGCGCGACATTCTCGACCGCGGTGCTGGCGTTGCCGCGCAGCACGCGCGCCAGGCCGGTGATCCGCTCGGTGGTGATCGGGTTTCGCTTGTGCGGCATCGCGCTCGACCCCTTCTGTCCAGCGCGAAACGGCTCCTCGACCTCGCGCACCTCGGTGCGCTGGAGGTGGCGGATCTCGGTCGCGAAGCGTTCGAGGCCCGCCCCCGCCAGCGCGATCGCTTGCAGCAGCTCGGCGAGGCGGTCGCGCGCGACGATCTGCGTGGAGACGGGCTCGCGTTCGAGTCCGAGGCGCTCGAGGACCTTCAGCTCGAACTGCGGCGACGTCGCCGAGTAGGTGCCGACCGCGCCGGACACGGCGCCCACGCTCACCTGCGCGAACGCGCGCTCCAGCCGCTTGACGTTGCGCCGGCCTTCCATCGCAAATCCGGCGAGCTTGATCCCGAACGTGGTCGGCTCGGCGTGCACGCCGTGCGTGCGCCCCACGCAGACGGTGTCGAGGTGCTCGCGGGCGCGTTCGCTCAGCGCCGCGACGTACTCCCGCGCCCCCGTCAGCACGATCTCACCGGCCGCGTGCAGCTGCAACGCGGTGGCGGTGTCGAGCACGTCGCTGGACGTCAGCCCGAAATGGATCCAGCGTCCCGCGTCGCCGGCGGAGGCGCTGAGCACGTCGACGAACGCGGCGACGTCGTGGTCGGTGATCGCCTCGCGCTCCTGCACGGCGGCGACGGTGAACGTCGCGGCGCGGATCGCCTCGAGCTCGGCATCGGTCGGCCCGTCCATCGCCTCGCAGGCAGCGACCTCTACGCGGCGCCAGGCTTCCATCCGCGCCTCGTCGGTCCACAAGGCGCCCATCGCCGGGCGGGTGTAGCGCTCGATCACGCCGTCAGTATCGAGCAGACGTGCAGCGGCGCGGTGTCACCCTGGCCCGTCGGGGGCGGCGGATCGCG
>DASZDB010000139.1:0-8444 GCA_035942495.1 Solirubrobacteraceae bacterium | reverse complement strand
GAAGTTGTAGGCGCGTGATCGGGGGATGACCCGGTCGCCGAGCTTCCCGCGGGCGGTGCTGCCGGGCTCCAGGTCGATGAACGCCGCTCCCTCGAAGGCGGTGCGCGGTCGGAGATGGGCGGTGGCGTCGCGGCCGATCGGGCCGGCGGCCGGATCGATGCCCATGACGACGATCGCGTTGTCGCCCGCGCGCTTGACGTCGGTGACCTCGCCGACCCGGACGCCGGCCATCCGCACCTCGGCACCGGCCACGCCGATCGCGGCGGCGTTCTCGAAGTTCGCGCGGACCGCCAGCTCGTCGGCGAACGGATTGGGCTTCACGTAGGCGAAGACCGAGATCAGGATCGCAGCGGCGAGGACGCCGATCCCGATGGCGCGGAGCCGTTGCCGCGAGGGCGGCTGTCGTCGGGTCACCCGCGACATGGCTGCTCCTGTCGAAGCGCTTCGCCGGGCTCCGGGTACGGATCGCGTGCCCGCAGGCAGGTGAAGATCGGGGCGAACCGCACGGCACGCGCGCCGGCCGCCTGGCCGTCCGGATACTTGAAGCCCCCCCAGCGGAGGAAGCCGGTCGGCCCGAGCACGATCTCCTCGCGATAGCGTGCGACGTAGGCGCTGAAGGGTCCCAGCGGTTCTGCGAGCGGGGCGAGCGCCGCGGTCGACGGGCGTAGCTCCCCGACCAGCGGCTGGGCCGCGGACAGCACCGGCTTCGCCTTCTTGGCGATCTCCGAGAGGGACGGGAGGTTCTCGCGGCGGGCGAGCAGGCGGTTTACCTCGGGCAGCGCGCGCTGCAGCCCGCGCGTCGTTGCGCTCAGCCGGACCGCCGCGGGGATGGCCTCCGCCAGCAGGGCGTCGGCGATCGGCAGCGTGCGGCGCGCCTCTTCGGCCAGCGGTGGCGTGCGCTCCAGCGTGGCGGCGAGGTCGTCGCGACGCGCCGCGAGCGTGCCGAAGACGGAATCGGCGGCGGGCAGGAGCGTCTGCAGGTCGCGACCGCCAGGCGTCGCCAAGCCGCGGACCGTGCGCCGCAACTCGTACAGCATCCCGCTGAGCTCGCCGTCTCCAGGAGTCGCGGCGCGCAAGAGGGGGGTGCCGTCCTCGAGCAGCGGCGCCAGGTCGCCGAGCGCTTGGTTGATGTCGCGCCCGCGGCCCTCGAGGCCCGTGCCGTAGGCGCGCAGCGTCCGCGCGATCGCGCGCCGCGAGTCGGCGTCGAAACCGGCGAGGACATCGGTCAGCTCGACGCCGCTGGAGGTCCGCTCGAGGGGAATGAGGCCGCCGTCCGGCAGCGGGCGCGACGTGGTGCCGCGGCGCAGCTCGACGTACGTCGCCCCCGCGAGACCGCGCAGGCGGACCTTTGCCGTCGCGTCGGCGCCCACCGGACCCTCCTTGAGGTCCATGGACACCAGCGCGCCCCCGTTGCGGCCCACCTCGACCTTGCGCACCTGCCCCGCACGTTGGCCTCCGACGCGCACCTCGTCTCCGTCCTTGAGCAGCGGTGCGTCGGCCGGCACTTCCGCCATGACGCGGTACGGGTTCTGCAACGGGACGCCGTTGATCGCGATGATCGACAGGTACGTGAGCACCGCGAGGATCGCCAGGACGCCAAGGCCGATCGCGATCGTGTGGCGCTCGAGGAACTCACCGGGACCGGCGGACGCCCCGCTTGTGGCGCGCGTTCGCGTCATGGGCCGAGGAGGAAGTCGAGGAGGTGGCGATCCTGCGCCCGGCCGTCCTGCGGAGGCGGCGAGGGCGCCAGGGCGCCGGTGAGCTTGTCGAGCGCCTTGGCGGCGGGGTTGAGCACCTTGGGCACGACCTCACGCACCTCGGGCAGCGGCAGCAGCTTGCGCGAGGGCGGGGGTGGCGGCGCGGTATCCGCCTGCTGCTCAGAACGCGCGGGCGCCTGCTCGGGAGCCGCCTTCTTTTCGGCCCGGCGCGTCTTGGACGGGGTGTCGAGGAACTGGTCGAGGCAGTTGGGGGCGATCTTCACCCCGAAGGCCTCGCAGGTGAACACCGCCGCGCCGCGCCAGTAGCGGCGCGCAGGGTCGGCCGTCGGGTCCAACGGCTGGGTGCCCGGCTCCGCTCCCTGGTCGGCGAAGTTCACGAAGAACCCCTCGGAGATCGGTTCGGCCGCGGGAATCAGGGCCGAGACCAGCGATCTCACATCCGGAGCCGCCTCGCGCAGCTTCCCGAGCCCCGTCCCGAGCTGCGCGAACGTCGGCTGCCCGTCGACGAGAAACTCCCGCAGACGGCGCAGCAGCGGTCGGGTCGGCTTGATCGCCCGCTTCGTCTCGTCGAGGAAGGGGGCGAGATCGCGGGTCGTACGGCTCAGGTGGGGCGCCGCGCTGCGAAGGCTGTGGGCCAGCGGCGTCGCGGCGCGGGCCGTCTGGCTGAGCCCGCGCGACGTGCGGCCGAGGCGGACGAGCAGGCCGGGGGCGGCCTCGAGCGTCTCGTCCAGCGCGCGACGCTTGTCGGCGGTCGTTTGCAGGGTCGTGCCCAGGTTGTCGACGAGACTGCCGAGCGCGCGATCGCGGCCGGCGAGCTGCCGGGTCGTGCGGCGGGCGTCTTCGATGAGGTTTCGCAGCGAGGCGCGCTGGGACCCGAGCTCGCGCATGAGCTCGTCGGTCGCCTCGAGCCCGGGACGCAGCGCGACGGCCGCGCGGCTGATGTCCCCGCCGCGGCGTTCCACGCCCTTGCCCAGTTCGACGAAGAGCGCCTGCAGCCCCCGCCGCACCGAGGGGCGGAACGTCGACAGCACGTCCGAGAGGCGGGGGGCGTTGCTGGTCGCGCGTGGCTTGATCGTCCCGCGCAGCGGGGCACGGTCCTCGCCGAGCGACAGCGTGACGTAGTTGTCGCCGAGCAGGTCGACCGGCCGGATCGCCGCCGTCGCATCGCGACGCGGCGATCCGACGCCGTCGTTCAGGCGCAGCGTGACGAGCGCCGTGTTGCGCTTCGTGAGCTCGATGCGGTCGACCGACCCGGCCGGAGCGCCCTGGACGCGCACCTCGTTGTCTTCGAGCAGGCCGCTGGCGCTGGTGAACTCCGCCCGCACGATCGTGCCGCCGGCGTCGCGGCCGACGAGGACGAGCACGATCGCGATGGCGAACAGCACGAGGACGCCGACGGCGATCGCGGCTTGCGAGCGCGCGGTCACGGCGCCTTCCCGCCCACGAAGCTGTCGCGATAGTTCGTCCACGGCTCGCCCTCGAGCACCCCTGGTGTCCGGTCGAAGGGGCGTCGCAGATGGCCCGCGACCGCGTCCGACGGCCCAATCGCCTTGGTCGGTGCGGGCGGGAAGACGAGCGCGACGCGCGCCGCGTGGCCGTTGGCGTCGTAGTTGGAGGCGAAGTCGGCCCAGTTGGCGAAGAACCCGAAGGCATCGGGCAGCCGGACGCGCAGCTCGTCGAGCATCGGGTTGGCGTGCGCGAGGACCGGCGTCAGGTCCTTGAGCACGGGGCCGGCGGTCCGCAGCAGTTCGTCGAGTCGTCGCAGGTCGCGGGGACCGTCGGCGACGAGCGAGCGCGCCTCGCCCAGCGCGGGGACGGCCGCGCGCAGCGTCGGCCGCAGGTCGCGGGCGAAGGGAACCAGCCGGCGGACGGCCGGGCGCGCGTCGGCGACGACCTTGCGCAGCTCGCCGACGGCGCTGCGGGTGCGCTCCAGCGCCAGGCGCGGAGAGCGCAGGCCGCCGGGCAGCCGGCCCACGCCGGCGGCAAGCTCGGCCTCTCGAGCCGCCGTCGTGCGCAGCAGCGCGGCCAGCTCGTCGGCGGTCGATCCCAGCGCGCCCGGATCGGAGGCCAGCGTGCCGACGACGCGGCGGCTGTCGCGCAGCAGGGCGCGCAACGCGTCGCCGTCGCCGCGGACGTCCGCAGTCAGCGCCGCGGTCTCGCGCAGCGCGCGGGCGCTGTGGCGCAGGGTCTCCTCGATGTCGGCGCCGCGCCCCTCCGTGGCGGCGTCCAGCCGCCTCAGCAGCGAGCGCACGTCGCGGCGCGTCGCGGGATCCAGCGTCGACAGGACCTGATCGATCTCGACGGGCTCATCGGTGCGAGCGCCCGCCAGCGTCGCGCCGTCGGCGAGCTCGGGCCCTGCGCCCTGCTCGAGCGCGACGTAGCGGTTGACCGCGCCGGAAACCGAGAAGAAGCGGATGTTCGCGCGACCCCCGCGATGCATCCGGAAGTCGTCGTCGATGCGCATGCGCACCTGCGGCAAGCCGCTCTCGCCGAGGTCGATGCGCTCGACGGAGCCGACCTTCAGGCCCCCGGCCTGCACGTCGGCGCCCTCGACGAGCCCGTTGACCTGGTCGAACGTCGCGGTCAGGGTGTAGCCGCCGCCGCTGCTCAGCGCGACGAAGGCGACCACGACCGTGACCAGCGCGAGGACCGCGAACCCGAGGATCCGTTGCGTGCGTCGCTGCATCGTCAGCCGATCGGGATCCGCGGGTTCGCGCCCCAGAAGATCAGGGTGCCGACCATGCTGATGAGCGTCACCCCGATGATGTTGACCGCCATGGAGCGGGCCGTGGCGGTCCCCACCTCGATCGGGCCGCCGCGGACCTTGTAGCCGAAGTACACGGCGGTGCTGATGACGAAGGCGGCGATGACCAGCCCCTTCGTCATCGAGTACAGCAGGTCGACAGGATCCTGGAAGTTGTAGAAGAACAGGTTCCACGTGCCGGTCGAAACGTCGCCGAAGCGCTTGACGGACATGAGGAACGCGGCGAGGTAGGAGCTCGCCACGGCCAGCAGGTAGGCGAACGGCAGGACGATCGCAGCCGCCAGCAGGCGTGTCGTGACGAGGTAGGCGATCGAGCGCACGCCGAGCACCTCGAGCGCGTCGACCTCCTCGGCGACCTGCATCGCGCCGAGCTCGGCGACGATCCCGCAGCCGACCTTCGCAGCGAGGATGTAGCCGAAGACGAAGGGGACGACCTCGCGCATCGTGCACCAGGTCGAGAACCCGCCCGCGACCGGGTCGACGCCGAAGGACCGCGCCAGCGCGGTGGACTCCAGGCCGCAGCTGCCCCCGGCGAGGAAGGCGATCGCCATGATCACGAGGACGCTGCCGGTGGCCAGGATGGCGGCCTGTCGCACGACTTCGGCGCTGTAGGCGCCGACATGCCGAACGTCCTTCACTGCCCTCCACGCAAACGTGGCGATGTCGCCGACAAGCCCGAAGAAGCCGAGGGACGGCACCCCGGGAACCCCGGCGGGCAGCGACGACCCCGCGACGGCGTCCTGCGGCGACGGGCGACGCGTGCTCACCGGAACACCCCGACGTCGGGATAGACCGCCAGGAAGTACTGGGTGTAGACGAGGTTGACGAAGAAGATCGCGATGAGGCAGCCGACGACGGCCTCGTTGACCGCGCGACCGACGGACTCGGCGCCGCCCTTGACGTTCAGCCCCTTGTAACAGCAGATGACGCCGATGAGGAAGCCGAAGATCCCGACCTTGATGACGCTCGCGGCCAGATCGAGGAACGTCGTGTTGGCAAAGAAGCTGACGAGGAAGCCGCCCGTCGTGCCACCCAGGACGCCGACTGCGGCGAGATAGCCGCCGAGCACGCCGAACAGGAGCGCGAAGACGTCGAGCGCCATCATCATCACGGTCAGCGCGAGGATCCTCGGCGCCACCATGTGGGCGATCGGGTCGATGCCCAGAACGTCCAGCGCGTCGAGCTCCTCGCGGATCTTGCGCGCCCCGAGCTCAGCAGTGATCGTCGTGCCCACGACGCCCGCGACGACGGTCGCGGTGACGAACGTTCCGAACTCGCGCACGATCGCCACGACCATGAATCCGCCGGCGCGATCGATCGTCCCGAACGTGACGAGGAAGTTGCCGGCCTGCAGGCCTGGGCCCGAGAACCCCCACGCGGCGATCGAGAGGGCGATCGGGATGAACGTGACCTTCAGGATGAAGATGCACTGCATCACGAACTCCCGCCGCCAGACGAAGGGCGGGCGCAGGAGCGCTGCGGTGGCGCGGATCGCCAACGCAGCCATGCCGCCTATGCGACCGACGCGCGTTGTTACCGCGTGGCCGGGATGGTCGTATCCCTTGACCTCTGGAGCGCGCGCGTCGCCACGCCGCTCGACAACACTCCCCGTTGCCGCCATGCCTACCGCTCTCCTCCCGATGCCCCGTTTTCCCACCTTCTCAAATGGGAAATCGTTCGTCAAGGCTCAACCGCACGCTACCGCGATCGAGCTGTTAGCGACACCGTTGTCACGCCTGTATCGCTCGTTCGGATTCGACGACGCTGTCCACGAAGCGGCGGTCACGGGGCTGGACGCCGACGATCTCCGGCACGATGTCCGAGCGCCGCGCTCCTTCGAGCACGGCTCGCAGGGCGATGGCGCCCGTGATGTCCAGGCGCCCGATGGTGTCGAGGTGTAGAACGAGGCGCCCCACGCCGCGCTGGGTCGCCAGCTCGTCCAGGATCCTGTCCTGCAGAGCCTGAGCGGATCCGAACCACAGCACGCCGCGAGGCCTGACGTGCAGAGCGTCGCCCTCGACCCATAGCTCCGTGTCGATCCGCAGCTCGCGCCACAGGTGCACGGCGATCGACAGCGCGACGCCGATCAGCACGCCCTGCTCGACGCGCGGCGCGAGGACGAGCGTCGCCGCGAACGTGACCGCCGCGGTCGCGAAGGCCGGTCGCGACGGGCCCCAGAGCGCCGCGATCGGCTCCAGCCGGATGAGCGGGATGACGGCGGCGATGACAGTGGCGCCCAGGATGGCCTCGGGAAGCGGCGCGAGCAATCCCGCGAACAACATGGCGACCAGCACGACGACACCGGTCACGGCTCCGCTCCAGCGGCTGTAACCCCCGGCCATGCGGTTGAGCGAACTGCGCGAGAACGAGCCGCCGACCGGGAACCCCCCCGAGAACGCCGCCGCGACGTTAGCGGCGCCCTGGCTGACGAACTCCTGATTGGAGTTCCACGGCTCGCGGTCCTGCGCGGCGAACGAGCGCGCGATCGATCCGGCCTCGGCGTAGCCGACGACGGCGATGATCGTGCCCGAGACGAGCAGCGACGGCAGCTCGCCCCACGGAAGGTCCAGCGACACCGGCGGCAGCCCGGCGTTGAGCTCACCCACGACGGGGCCGGAGTAGCCACTGAGCTTCGAGTACGCGATTGCGCCCACCGCGGCGATCAGCACGCCCGGAAACAGGGGATGCAGCCGCCGCCCGCCGAACACGGCGATCAGCACGCCCAGCGTCAGCAGCACAGAGGTGAGCTCCGCGGCGCCCGGATGCACGAGGCTCCACGCCGCCTGGACGAGCAGATGGCCGTCGGGCGGTTCGGCACCGAGCGCCGCCGGTACCTGCGACGCCAGGATGAGGGTCGCCGCCGCCGGAATGAAGCCGATGAGCATCGGCTGGGACATGAAGTACGCGATGATGCCCGCGCGCGCGAGGCCGATCGCCAGCCGCACCACCCCGACCACGAGCGCGAGCGCCAGCCCGAGCGCGACGTACTCGTCGCTGCCGGGGGTCGCCATCGAGCTGAGGGCGCCGAACGTCAGCAGGCAGGTGACCGCGACCGGCCCTGTCTGCAGGTAGGGCGAAGAGGCCAGCGGGGCGGCGACGAGCAGCGGCAGCGCCGCCGCATACAGGCCGCGCTCGGGTGGCATGCCGGCGAGCGCCGCGTATGCCAGCGACTGCGGGATGAGCACGAGCGCGACCGACAGGCCGGCGATGACGTCCGCGAACGCAAACCGGCGGTCGGCGTAGCCGGTGCGTGTCGGCGGCTCGGCCGCGCCTTCGCTCGTCACCCGCTCAGTGTCCGCCACCGAACGGGTGCTCCTCGCGCTCGACGATCTCCGTGACGAGCCGCCGTGCATGATCGGGCACGCCGTCGATCGTCACCGCCAGCCCGCTGCGCTTCGCCTCGGTCACGACGTTGCGCAGCGCGAGCGCGCCGGTGACGTCGATGCGGCCCAGCCCCTCGAGGTGCAGCTCGAGCCGCTGCAGCTGCTCGTGCGTCGCGAGCGCGGCGCCGAGCGCCTCCTCCAGCGACTTGGCGCCGCCGTACCAGAGCACGCCGCGCGGCGTCAGATGCAGGGTCTCACCCTCCGGCCGGACGTCGAGATCGATGCGCATCTCGCGCCAGAGGTGGACGATGATCGCGACGCAGATGCCGATGATCAACGCGTAGTCGACGTGCTCGGAGAACACGAGCGTGCACACGAAGGTCGTCGCCGCCACGACGAACTGCGGGCGCGAGTAGCGCCACAGGCGCAGGATCGGTACCGGCCTGACCAGCGTCGCGGCGGCGCCGATGATGATCCCGGCCAGCACGGCCTTGGGCAGGGACTCCAGCACCGCCGCGGCGGGCAGGAAGGCGAGCACGACGAGGCCGGTGATGGCCCCCGCCCAGCGGCTCTGGGCGCCCGCCAGGCGGTTGACCGCGCTGCGCGAGAACGAGCCGCAGACGGGGTAGCCGCCCGACA
>DASZDB010000138.1:0-4124 GCA_035942495.1 Solirubrobacteraceae bacterium | reverse complement strand
CACGATGCCGCCGCGGTGGGCGACGTTCGACGCGAACTCCTGTGCCTCGCGCAGCAGGCGCTCGGTCTTCAGCAGGTCGATGACGTAGATGCCGCCGGTCTCGCCGTGGATGAAACGGCGCATCTTGGGGTTCCAGCGACGCGTCTGGTGGCCGAAATGCACGCCGGCCTCCAGCAGCTCCTTGATCCCGATCTGGGCCATGGGTCCTGCTCCTTAGGTGATGATGCTGGGCGGAAATCCCACCGGCGCGAGCGGGACCCGGCAGCCGAGAACCGGGCAGGACCGCGTCGCATCGACCCGGTGGGGGTCGTAGGACGGTTGAACTGGGAATGGAGCAGTTTACGCAAGCTTCCGCGCCGGGGTGCGTTGTGCATGTTGCGAGACGAGCCCTCGTTTCCCTACCTCCGGTGGGCTCGGGTCGCGATGCGGTGTGGCGGGGCGGCCGTTGGACGGGCCGCCCCGCTGCATTCTTCGGCGCTACTCGGCGGCGCGGGCCAGCGCCGCGACGAGATCGGCCGGCAGCGGCGAGGCCAGATCGACCGCGTCGCCCGTCACCGGGTGCGCAAACGCCAGCCGCGCGGCATGCAGGAACTGGCGCTCCAGGCCGTAGAGATCCTTGTGCCCGTATTCGCGGTCGCCGCAGACCGGATGGCCGATCGCCTGCATGTGCGCGCGGATCTGGTGCGTGCGGCCGGTCTGCAGGCGCACGCGCAGCAGCGTCGACTGCGGCAGCGTGCGTTCGATCTCGAAGTGCGTGATCGCCTCCTTCGCCGCGGTCGCATCCGGTTGCACCGACATGAGGATCCGCACCCGCCGGTCGCGCCCGATCGGCGCCTCGATCGTGCCGCTGCGCGACGGCGGCCGGCCCTCGACGAGCGCGAGGTACTCGCGGCGGATCTCCCGCCGCGCGAGCGCCTCCTTCAGGCCGCGGTGCACGAGCTCGCTCTTGGCCACGACGAGCAGCCCGGACGTGTTGCGGTCCAACCGGTGCACGATGCCGGCCCGCCAACCGTCCGCGCCGCCCGCCGCGCGCCCGGCCAGCGCCTGCGCCAGCGTGCCTTCGCGGTGGCCGCGGGCGGGATGCACCACGACGCCGGCCGGCTTGTCGACGACGATCAGGTGCTCGTCCTCGTACGCGACGCCGAACGGCGCGACCGGCGCGTCGGCCGCGGGCGCCTCGCCCGCCTCAGGGGAGTCGTCGACAGCGACCCGCTCGCCGGCGGCGACGCGATGGTTCTTCTTCACGGTCTCGCCGTCGACGAGTATGCGCCCGGCGACGATCAGCCGCTGCGCGCGTGAGCGCGACCCCAACGGCTCTGCGAGCAGCACGTCGAGCCGCTCACCGGCCGACTCAGCCCCGACGTGCAGCTCGATCGCCACGTTCGATCACCACCAGGAGAATGACGACACCCACCGTGATCGCCGCGTCGGCGACGTTGAACGCCGGCCAGTGCGGCACCTTGAGGTAGTCGATCACGGCGCCTTCGCGCACGCGGTCGACGATGTTGCCGAGCGCCCCGCCGAGCAGCATGCCGGTCGGCAGCCAGACGAGCGGGCGCTGCGCGTTGCGCGCGAAGAAGACGAGCAGCGCGCCGAGCGCCAGCGCGATGACGACCGCGACGATGACCCCGCCGTTCTGCAGCTGGCCGAACGCGACGCCGCTGTTGCGCGTGTTGACGAGGTCCACGAACCAGACGAGGTCGCGCACCTCCCCGCGCTCCAGCGAGCCGGTGACGAGCTGCTTGACGACCTGGTCGGCAACGAGGACGGCGGCCAGGACGACCGCGGCCCGCCCCCAGGTACCGCGCCGCGACGGCGCGGCTGTGGTTGGGCTCACCCGTGGATGAGATTGATGATGATGCCGCCGACGATCTGCAGAAGCAGGATCGCCACGATCGGGCTGACGTCGATCGGCCCGATCGGCGGGATGAATCGCCGGAAGATCCCGAGGTACGGCTCGCAGACGTCGCGCAGGAAGCCGAGGATCGCGCTGGACCACTTCGAGTACGGGATCCGCCCGCCGAACGCGAAGATCAGCGACGTGATGATGTACGCGAAGATCAGGATCAGGTAGACGATCAGCAGCGCGTTGAGGAAGTTCGCGATCGACTCGCGCGCCGTCGCCAGGATGAAGATCGCGGTCAGGCTCATCGGGCCACGACCGCCTGCATCGCATCGTCGAAGGCCGCGCGCACGCCGCCGTGCTCGAGCGCCGCCAGCCCGCGCGCGGTGATCCCACCGGGCGAGGTGACCATCCGGCGCACCGCCAGCGTGTCCATCCCACGCGCCTGCAGCAGCGCGGCGCTGCCGCCGATGCTCGCGGCGACGAGCTCCCCGGCGACGTCGGCGGGCATCCCGGCGCGCACCCCGGCGTCGACCTGCGCCTCGGCGACGAGCGCGACATAGGCGGGCGCGCAGCTCATCAGGCCGGTGGCGATCTCGAACTGCGCCTCGTCGAGGTCGACGACGAGGCCGACCCGCTTGAACAGCTCGACCGCGTACGCCTCGAGCGCGCGGTCCGCCTCGCCATCGCGTGCGTGGCACGTGACGCCCTGCTTCACCTCGACCGGCACGCTGGGGATCATCCGCACGACGGGCGTCCCGCCGTAGGCGCCGCGCAGCGACGCCAGTGTGACGCCGCCGAGGATCGAGATGACGCCCTTCGCGCCGACGCCGACCTCACGGGCGACGCGCTCGAGGCCCGCCGGCTTGTGCGCGAGCAGCAGCACGTCGGCGCGCTCGGCGAGCTCGGCGTTGGAATCGACGACCTCGCCGCCCAGCTCGGCGACGAGCGCGTCGGCGCGCGGCCGGTAGGGGTCGTGCACGAGGACGGGATCGCCCCACCCGCGTGCGAGCGCCGTGGCCATGTTTCCTGCGCCGATGAGGCCGAGTCGCATAGTCATGAACCCTAGATCACGCCGTCCTGAGGAGCCGATTGCGGATGCCCGGGTGGGTCGGCAGCCGAGGGAGCGTGCCGCCGCACGGCCGTCGGCGGACGGGTCGCCCGGGCGCCGAAAGCGCCCCTCAGGACTGGTTGAAGAAGCCCTTTTCGATCAGCTCGGCCTTCTCCTCGGCCGAGATCTGCACGTTGCGCGGGGTGAGCATGAAGACCTTGTGGGCGATGCGCTGCATGCCGCCGTCGAGCGCGTACGTCAGGCCGCTGGCGAAGTCGATCAGCCGCTTGGCGAGATCGTTGTCGGTCGCCTGCAGGTTCAGCACGACCGGGATCGATTGCTTGAACTTGTCGGCGACCTGCTGGGCGTCGTTGAAGGACTTCGGGATGACGAGGTGCACGCGCACGTCCCCTCCGTTGCGGGTCCGCTCGACGGGGCGCAGAACGGTGGTCGGCCGGCTGCCGCGCGGCTCGTCCTCGGCGAAGATGTCGTCGAAGTCGTCGCGCGGGCGGCGGCGGGACGCGAGCCTGCGCACGTTGGGGCGTTCGCGGTAGCGGTCTTCCATCTCGCTCTCGGGCTCGGGCGCGGGCGGGCGGGCCCGTTCGCGCTCGCGCTCACGTTCGCGCTGCAGTTCGGCCTCCTGATGGCGCTGACGCTCGAGCTCGTACTCGTCGACGTATGCGCGCTCCTCGGCCAGGCCGAAGTACACGAGCGCGCGGTGCCAGGAGTCGGAGAACGCCATGCCAAACCAAAGGTTAGACCTCCCGCGCCGTTCTCCTGCAAGGCTCAGGTCAACAGTCTGGTGCCGATGCGCACGATGGTGGCGCCCTCCTCGACGGCGATCTCGTAGTCCTGCGTCGTGCCCATCGACAGCTCGGCGAGCCCGCGCGCGGCGGCGAGCTCGCGCAGCTCGTGAAACCAGCGGCGGCTGTCCTGCGGCTCGCGCGCGAGCGGCGGCATCGTCATCAGGCCGGCGACCGGGACCGGGCAGCGCTCGAGGAACGCGTCGAGCTCGGCGACCGCGACGCCGTCCTTGCCCTCCTCCCCGGCCACGTTGACCTCGACGAGCACGCGCAGCTCAGGCGGCGCGTGACGCGCCAGCTGCTCGAGCACGGAGTCGGTGCAGACGGAGTGGATGAGTCGCACGAGCGGCGCGATCTGCTTGACCTTGCGGCTCTGCACGTGGCCGATGAAGTCCCACTCGAACGTGTCGCCGTGCACGGCGTACTT
>DASZDB010000137.1:0-2495 GCA_035942495.1 Solirubrobacteraceae bacterium | reverse complement strand
GCCTTGCCGCCCGGTCAAGAAACGCCGCCGCGTCGAGTGTTGCAGCCGATCCGCGAACCACGGCGGCTCCCGGCAAACTGGTACGTCGTTCCGGCAAGCTTCCTTCCGCCAAGCGGTCCCTTAGCGGGACACCGCCTGCGCTGCCCGAGGTCCCGGCGGCGCGTCCCACCACCGAACGCGATCCTGGACGGCTCAGACGGCCGGCGGCTGTCAACGCTGAAGCGCGTCGACGCACTGCGTAAATGGTTCGGTCGACCATGCGGTCGGCCCGCATTGCGCCGGGCGGGCGGTGCAATGGATGATCGCCGCACACAAATCGCGGAGGCATCCGGATGGGAACTGCAGAGGTGATGAAGGTCGCGGTACCGCTGCTGGGTGCGGCTGAGGCCGCGTCAGCGCTGGGGGCGTCGCTGCGCCTGCATCGCGACGCGCAGGAGGTCGCGCCCGAGCTGGCGGCGCAGCTCGTGGCCGTTCTCGACGCGCTCGGGATAAGCGAAGTCGTCGATGCGCTTGACGAGCGCGAGAGTGAGGCGCTGCTCGGCATCGTCGAGGGGTTTCTGGCCCAGGCGGCGGACTTCGTCGTCGAGCCGGGGAGAGACGGCTGGAACCACGATCAGGCGAGCATCCTGCTCGCGCAGGGGCACTCGAGCGCGCTCGTGGCCCGGGCCCTGCACGGCGTCGTCGTTCCGGCGCTCGACGACGAGCTTGCGGGTCGGCTCGAGGGTCCGGACGCCGCGTTTCTCGATGTGGGCGCGGGTGTCGGGGCACTGGCGGTCGCTGCGTGCCGGTTGTGGCCCTCGCTACGGGTCGTAGCGCTCGACCCCTGGAAGCCCGCGCTAGCGATCGCGCGCGAGCAGGTGACGGCGGCCGGGTTGCAGGAGCGCATCGAGGTGCGCGAAGGCGTCGTCGAGGAGCTTGAAGACGCGGGCGGCTTTGACCTGGCGTGGCTGCCGACGTTCTTCATTCCGCCCGCAGCCCTCGAGCCTGCTGCCGAGCGTGTCTTCGCGGTGATGCGCGAGGGCGGGTGGGCGACATTCGGGCTCTATGCGCGTCCGGGCGACCCGTTTCGCGATGCCCTGGCTGACCTGCGCACCGTCCGCCAAGGCGGCACGCTGATCGCGCCTCAGGACGTCGCGACGCTGCTTGAGCGTGCCGGCTTCGTCGACGTCGGCGTCCATTTCGACCCTGCCTGGCCGCTGCCGATCGTGTTTGTCGCAGGCAGAAGGCCGTAGCGAGCGCGCTCGCTTGTCAACCGCGCCGGCGGGTGACTTATGCCAGCGCCGCCGGAAGCTGCTCGCGGGAGGTGATCTCGAGCTTGCGGTAGGCGTTGGAGAGGTGCATCTCGACCGTTCTCAGCGTCACGAACAGCGCCTGCGCGATCTGCTTGTTGCTCATGCCCTGCGCGGCGAGGTCCGAGACGCGGTGCTCCCCCGGCGTCAGCGAGTCGCGCCCGCGCGTGGCGATGCGCTTCGGGCGCGCGCCGCACAACCGCAGTTGAGCGTCAGCCATCTGGACGAGCGATCTCGTTCCGCACCGATTGGCGAGCTCCATCCCGGCGCGCAGCGCATCGCTGGCCGCCCTGCGTTGTCCGCAACGTCGCAGTAACGCGCCGTGCTCCACCACGGCGCGGGCGTATTCGAGGCGCGCACCTGACTTCTCCAGGACGGCGACCGACTCCTCAAGGAAGAGCACACCGGCCGCGCCGCCCTCGACGATCCCGCGGGCTCGCAGCGCGGCACCGAGTTGCGGGGCTGCCCCGTACTCGCGTGCGAGCTGCAGCTCGCACGTGGCGAGCCTGCGCGCCTCGTCGGTCTCGTCGAGCCGAAGGTGCGCAAGAGCGGCTGCCGAGCGCCACGCGACCGGGCCGAGGCGCCGATGGATCCCCGCCTGCTGCTGCCAACGCGCACAGGCGTATAGCTGCACGAGCGCCTCGCGAGCGCAACCTTCCGACAGCAGCAGCGCGGCGTGGCTCTCGCGGACAATCTGGTTGGGCGTCACCTCGAGGATCGCTTCGTCCTGGCCCAGGCTGTCGAGGTGCCGGTGAGCACTGTCGAAGTCACCGCGCTCGATGTGAACCTGCGCGAGGACGGCGGCGGCGATCGCGTGAGGGATCCCCCATGCCGCCGCGACTGACAGCGCGAAGTGCGCCTCGGATGCTGCGGTGGCGAGCTGACCCAGTCGCCAACACAGCAGCGCACGATAGGCGCACAGCCGCGCCAGCCCGAATCGCGACCCGCGCGCCCGGGCGTGCGCGACGCCCTCGTCGATGTGCTGCTTGGCGGTGCCAAGGCCGCCGGCGTGGATGAGCGAGGCGAGGGCCCCGAGGGCGAAGTCCGACTCCATCGCCACATCCATGCGCATGAGCTCGCCGCCCGCGAGCGCGCGCTCGGCGAACCGGCAAACGTCGGCGGCAGGCGCGCCCTGCATCATCAGGTCGGCGGTCAGCGGGCCGAGCAGCACACGAGCCTCTTCGGGCATCGGACGGTCCAGCGCGG
>DASZDB010000136.1:0-2254 GCA_035942495.1 Solirubrobacteraceae bacterium | reverse complement strand
GGCGAGATCGACGCGCTGCGCGACGTGCTCGCCGAGCTCGGCGTCGGCGCCGAGGACTTCGCTGTCCGGCCGCTCGTCGCGCGCGGCTTCGCGGCGAATGTGCCAGGCGGGCCCGCCGCGGCGGGGGCGATCCAGGTCTGTGACGCCGTCATGGCTCCCGAGCTGACGATCACCGCCGACGGTGCGCACTGGCATCCCGTCGGCGGCGACCTCGAGTCCAGCCCCGACTTCCTGGTCGCCCGTGGGGCGGCGGTCACCCTCGCCGACGCGAAGCGGCTGATCGTCGAGCGCTACCTCGCGCTGCGCCAGGCCGACGGGTCGCTGCCGGGGGCGTTTCGGTGCGCGGTGTGAGCGGGCACGGCGTGGCATCGCAGGAGCGGGGCGCGCTCTGTGAGTCGGAGGCCGCGGTTCTCGAGGGGGGTGTGGCGAATGAGCCTCGCTGCGCGAGTGAAACCCGCCTCACCCCCCTCGTCTCGGTGCTGATCCCGACCCTGAACGAAGCGCGCGAGCTGCCGCACCTGCTCGACCACCTCGCGGCGCTGCACGGCAACTGGGAGCCGATCGTCGCCGACGGCGGCTCGTGCGACGCGACGCGCCAGTTCGCCGCCCACCACCCGCTGCTTCCGCGCGTCGTGATGCAGACCGGCGGACGGGGCGCCCAGCTCAACGCCGCGGCACGCACGGCCGCCGGCGACATCCTGCTGTTCCTGCACGCCGACAGCCGCCTGCCCCGCGACGCGTACGCCTCGCTCGCCGAGGCCTACCGCGCAGCCGATGTCCATGGCGGCAACTTCGCGCTGCGCTTCGACGACGGCAGCGGCGCGTTCGAGCGCCTTCTCGGCGCCGTCTACCGCCTGCAGCGCCGCCACGGCCTCTACTACGGCGACTCGTCAGTCTGGGTCAGGCGCGCGAGGTTCGACGAGCTCGGCGGCTTCCGCGAGATCGCGATCATGGACGACTACGACTTCGTCCGCCGCCTCGAGCGCACGCCAGGCACGACGCTCTGCCTGCCCGGTCCGGCGACGACGTCAGCGCGACGCTGGCGCCGGGCCGGCATCGCGCGCACGGTGTTCGCGTGGTGGCTGATCCGCCGGCTGTACATCGCCGGAGTGCCACCCGGCCGGCTCACCCGGCTGTACCGCGTGGTGCGTTAGCGTGCTTGAGGTGGGCCGGCTCACCAGGCGGCTGCGCGAGCTCGAGCTCGCCACCCGCCCCGAGCACCCCGACCTGACGGCCGCGCTCGCCGCCCGCTGGGCCGAGCTGCCCGCACACGTCAAGCAGCCCAACCAGATGCTCGGCCGGCGGATGACCGGCTGTGAGGGGACGCACGGCGTCTTTCCGCGCTGCAACCTCGCCTGCACCCCGTGCTACCACGCCAAGGAGGCCAACCGCGTGCGCACCGACGGCGATCACACCGAGCGCGAGGTCGACCGCCAGATGGCGCTGCTGCGCGCGACGCGCGGGCCCGGCCAGCACGCGCAGCTCATCGGCGGCGAGGTGACGCTGCTCGGCGCGGAGGACCATGCGCGGGCGCTGAAGGCGATGCTGCGTCACGGCCGCAAGCCGATGTCGATGACGCACGGCGACTTCGACTACGAGTACCTCGAGCGACTCGCGCTCGACCCGCAGACCGGCGCGCCGCGCTTTGCCCATCTCGCGTTCGCCGGCCACTTCGACTCGCTCATGTTCGGTCGCCGCGGCCTGAGGACCCCGAAGGAGGAGGCCGACCTTCACCCACACCGCCAACGCTTCTGCGACATGTTCGCCCGCCTGCGCCTCGAGCACGGCGTCACGAGCTATCTCGCCCACAACATGACGATCACGCCGCGCAACCTCGACCAGATCCCCGACGTGCTGCGCGCCACCCGCGACATGGGCTTTCGGATGTTCTCCTTCCAGCCGGCGGCCTACATCGGCAACGCGTCGCGCTGGAAGGATGACCTGCGCGCGTTCGACACGGACGCCGTCTGGCGGCGGGTCGAGCAGGGCGCGGGCGGGCGGCTGCACTTCAGAGCCGAGCAGGTCGGCGACGTGCGTTGCAACCGCACCGCCCACGGGCTGAACGTCGGCGACCGCTACGCCACGCTGCTCGACGAGGACGACCCGCGCGACGCGCGCGCGCTCGCCGACTTCATCGCGGCGTTCGGCGGCATGGACTTCGACGACGGCGGCCGCCGCCTGCGCGCCGTCCGCACCGCCCGCGCGATCGCCCGCCACCCCGCCGTCGTGCGCAGCGGCGCGCCGTGGGCGCTGC
>DASZDB010000135.1:0-2083 GCA_035942495.1 Solirubrobacteraceae bacterium | reverse complement strand
GCCGCTGCCCTACGACACCGAGGCGCTGCGGTCCGCCACGCTGGAGCTGATCGGCCGCAACGGGCTGCGCTCGTGCTACATCCGCCCGCTCGCCTTCCGCGGCTACGGGCAGATGGGCCTCAACCCGCTCGACGCGCCGGTCGACGTCACGATCGCCGTCTGGGAGTGGGGCGCCTACCTCGGCGAGGAGGGCAAGCAGAACGGCATCCGGGCAAAGGTCTCCAGCTGGCGGCGGATCAGCCCCGCGTCGCTGATCCCCAGCGCGAAGGCCTCGGGCCAGTACCTCAACAGCGTCCTGGCGAAGATCGAGTCGGTCAAGGCCGGCTACGAGGAGGCGATCCTGCTCGACGACCACGACCACGTATGCGAGGGATCGGGCGAGAACATCTTCGTCGTCTGGGAGGGGCGCATCGTCACGCCGCCCGCTGCGGCCTCCATCCTCGACGGCATCACGCGCAAGTCGGCGATCCAGATCGCGCGCGACCTCGGCATCGAGGTCATCGAGCGCGACATCGCGCGCGCGGAGCTGTACCTCGCCGACGAGGTCTTCATGACCGGCACCGCCGCCGAGCTCGTTCCGGTCCGCGAGATCGACGACCACGCGGTCGGCGACGGCTCGCCGGGCGAGGTCACGCGGGCCGTCCAGACCGCCTTCGAGGATGCGTTGCACGGCCGCAACGAGCGGTACCGCGAGTGGCTGGACCCCGTGCCCGCGCGGGCCGGAGCCAAGGTTGGCTGAGATCGCGCTCGAGCCCGCCATGACGCGCGTCGAGCTCTACGACGCGACCCTCCGCGACGGGATGGGCGGCGGCGGCATGTCGCTGACCGCCGAGGAGAAGGTGCGCCTCGTGCGTCGCCTCGACGACCTCGGCGTCGACATCATCGAAGCCGGCTTCCCCGCCTCCAACCCCAAGGAGGCCGAGCTCTTCGCGCTGCTCGAGCACGAGGAGCTCGCCCACGCGACCATCGCCGCCTTCGGCATGACCCGCCGCCGCGGCGTCCGGGCCTGCGACGACGCCGGGCTGCGCGTCCTGGCCGGCTGCTTTGCCCCGATCTGCACGATCGTCGGCAAGACCTCGATCAACCACGTCGAGAAGGTCGTGCGCGTCTCGCGCGAGGAGAACCTGGTGATGATCGCCGATTCGGTCGCGTTTCTCGTGGCACAGGGCAAGCGGGTGATCTTCGACTGCGAGCACGTGTTCGACGGGCTGCGCGAGGACCGCGACCACGCGATCGCCTGCCTGCGCGCCGCGGCCGACGCCGGCGCCGAGCGGCTTGTTCTGTGCGACACGAACGGGCCCTCGCTGCCGAACGGCATCGCGCGCGACGTCGCGTCCGTGCGCGACGCGCTGCCGGGCGTCGCGATCGGCATCCACTGCCACGACGACGCCGGCTGCGCGGTCGCCAACACGCTCGTAGCCGTCGAGGCGGGGGCGACGCAGGTGCAGGGCACGATCAACGGCATCGGCGAGCGCACCGGCAACGCGAACCTCATCACGATCATCGCCAACCTGCAGCTGAAGATGGGCCACCGCGTCGTCTCCGACGAGCAGCTGCGCCTGCTCACCGACGTCTCGCACTTCGCCGACGAGCTGCTCAACCGCCAGCCCGACGCGCACCAGCCCTACGTCGGAAAGAACGCCTTCGCGCACAAGGCCGGCCTGCATGCGGCCGGCATCCGCGCCGACGCCACGACGTTCGAGCACGTCGATCCCGCGCTCGTCGGAAACCACCGCGACCTGCTGATCTCCGAGCTGTCGGGCAAGGGCACCGTCGCCGACAAGGCCGAGCGCGCCGGCCTCGAGCTCGACGACGCGACGACCGCGCGGGTGCTCGCGCGTATGAAGGCGCTCGAGCACGCCGGCTATCAGTTCGAGGCCGCGGACGGCTCGTTCGAGCTGCTGCTGCGCAAGGAGGCCGGCGAGTACCAGCCGCTGTTTCGCCTGGAATCCTGGCGGGTCACCGCCGAGCAGCACGCCGACGGCGAGGTCAAGACCGAGGCCGCGATCAAGATCTGGGCCGACGGCGAGCGCTTCGTCAGCTACGCCGAGGGCAACGGCCCGGTGCACGCGCTCGACAAGGC
>DASZDB010000134.1:0-3760 GCA_035942495.1 Solirubrobacteraceae bacterium | reverse complement strand
CGGCGCTGCGCAACCCCGGCGCGAGCGGCGCGCGCCAGTCCTCCACCTCGCCCAGCGCGTGCGCCGGCAGGGCGAGCGCCCGGCTGCGCAGCCGCGCGACGGGCGCGGCGTGCTCCTCGAAGGCGACCACCGCCAGCTCGGCGTCGTCGTCGCCGGCGGCGGGCGCCGGCAGGCGCAGGGCGAGGTGCCCGGCGAGCGCGCCCGCCTCCAGACGCAGGTCGTCGGGGCCGCGCGGGGCGCCGAGGCCGGCGATCTCGGCGAGTGCCCCGATCGCCGCCGCGACGGCGAGCCAGCCGCGCTCGGACACCGCACCGGGATCGGCGCGCACCGCGGCCGGCACCGGGACGACCGCCAGCAGCACGCCGGGGCTGGCCGCGAAGGCGATCGTGACCGGCTCGTCGCGTCCGGAGCGCGCCAGCCCGAGCTCGCGCTCCGAACGGGCGAGCTCGTCGTGCAGCAGCGCACGCAGCTGCGCGCCCCGCTCCCGCGGGGCGGCCGTTCCCCCGGCGTCCTGCAGGGCGGTGGCGAGCGGGCTCATTGACGACGAGCCTATGGACCTGTCGTCGCCGGGCGTCGCGGTCGGCGGGCGCGCAGCGAGGCATTACCCTGCGCCGTCGTGTCCGATTGGTTTGAGTACTACGGCTTCGGCCAGGTCGGCGACAACCTGCTGATCGGGGCCTACCCGCAGGATGCCGACGACGTGGCGGCGCTCGTCGACGCCGGCGTCACGTGCGTCTTCAACCTCGTGCAGGACGTCGAGTACGAGGGCGAAGGCCGCGAGGCCTGCGCCACGGCGCTCGCGGATGCCGGGATCCTCGAGGAACGCGTCGAGGTCGTCGACTTCGGCAACCTGCTGCCCGGTCACATCGAGCGCGCCGCGCAGGTCGTCCGGCCATGGCTGGCCGACGGCGAGTGCGTCTACGTCCACTGCCGCGCCGGGATGCAGCGCTCGGCGACGGTGGCGGCGGCGATCGTCGCGCTCGAGGAGGAGGTCTCCCCCGCCGAGGCGCTACGGCGCATCAACGAGCGCAATCCGCGCGCCAACCCGCTCGAGCACCAGCGCCAGGATCTCGTGCGCTGGTGGAAGGTGCGCTCGGCGTAGGAGTCCAGCGCGCGGCGGCGTCCGCGCCACCTGAGATTCTCAATGGTCGCCCGCGCGGCGGCTGACCGAGATCCTGCAGTCTGTCGGTTGCCGTCCGTAGCGTGGGCGACCGCGCCATGAAGCCCGTCACCGCCCTCCCCCTCCCGCTCGCTCGCGTCCAGGTCTCCAACGGTCGCCTCGCGATCGACTTCCTGACGATCGACGACGAGACCGCCGTGCGGCTGGCCTCCGAGCGCGACGACCCGGTGCGTTTCGTCGTCGAGGCGATCGAGATCGGCGCGCGCGTGCTGGACCGCGAGCAGACCGGGGCCAACGCGGAGTTCGTCCGCGCGGAGTTCGAGAAGACCGCGCGCGAGCTCGACAACGAGTTCGTCGAGCGGGCGCGCAAGGTGGCCGACCGGCTCGACGCGCGTATCGACGACGTCTTCGGGCCCGAGCACGGCCACGTGACGAAGGCGCTGGCCAAGCACTTCGGCGATGAGTCGTCGGTCGCCGTGCAGCACCGGGTGCGCGCCGTGCTGGGCGAGGTGACCGCGCAGATGCGCGAGGACCTGCGCAAGCAGTTCTCCTCCGACAACGACTCCAACCCGCTCGCCGTCTTCCAGCGCGTGCACCTCGCCCAGGCGCACCAGATCGCCGGCCAGCAGGCTGAGCAGATGCGCGCGTTGAACGAGAAGCTCGAGACGATGAACCTCGAGATCGCGCGGCTGCGCGCCGAGAAGGAGAAGCTGACGGACATCGCCGCCGTGGAGGAAAAGGGCACGGCCAAGGGCCGCACGTACGAGGAGTCCGTCGCGGAGGCGCTGCTGACGATCGCCGCAGCGCGCGGCGACGACTGCGACGCCGTCGGCGACGTGCGCGGCGAGGGCGGCAGGAAGGGCGACGTCGTCGTCGCCATCGACGCCTGCGGGGGCCCCGCGCGCGGCAAGATCGTCTTCGAGGCCAAGAGCTCCAAGCTGTCCAAGAACGAGGCGCTGGCCGAGCTCGACGCGGCGATGGAAACGCGCGCGGCCGACTACGCGGTGCTCGTCGTGTCCTCCGAGGGCAAGCTCCCGGCGCGCACGCATCCGCTGCGCGAGTTCAACGGCGACAAGCTGTTTGTGACCTTCGATCCGGACGAGGGCTCGACGCTCGCGCTCGAGGTCGCCTACGGCCTGGCCCGGGCCCGCGTGCTGATGGCGCGGGCCGCCGGCGGCGGGATCGACACCGCCGCGCTGCACGCCGAGGTCGAGCGCGCGCAGGGCGCGATGGAGGACGTGCGCCGCATCAAGTCGCAGCTGACGAACGCCACGACCGGCATCGAGGAGGCGCGCCGGATCATCGACGCTATGGCCGCCGGCGTGCGCGGGCACCTCGCGACGATCGAGCAGCTGCTGGCCGACGCCGGCAACCCGCCCGACGGCTGAGCCAGACGGCTGGATAGCCTCGGGTCGGTGACGACCCGGGCGGTGATCTTCGACTGCGACGGCGTGCTCGTCGACACCGAGCTCGTCTCGAACACCGTGCTCGCCGGGCTGCTGACCGAAGCCGGTCTGCCGACGACCCTCGAGCTGTGCCTGCGCGACTACCGCGGGCGCTCGGTGGCCTCGGTCATGGCGCTCGCCGCCGAGCGCCGCGGCGCGCCGCTGCCGGCCGACCTCGCCGACCGCTACTACGCCGAGACCGAGGCGCGGTTCGCGGTGTCGCTTGAGCCGATCGCCGGCGTCGTCGAAGCGCTCGACGAGATCGACCTGCCGATGTGCGTTGCCTCGTCCGGGCCGCACCACAAGATGGCGGTGACGCTGCGCGTCACCGGGCTGTGGGAGCGCTTCGAGGGCGCGATCTTCAGCGTGACGGAGGTCGCGCACGGCAAGCCGGCGCCTGACCTGTTCCTGCACGCCGCGCGCGCGATGGGCTTTGACCCCGCCAGCACGGCAGTCGTCGAGGACAGCGTCCCCGGCGTGCAGGCGGCGCGGGCGGCGGGGATGCGCGCGCTGGCCTTCGCGGGCGACACCGATCCGGGGGCGCTCGCCGACGCCGGCGGCGAGGTGTTCGACGACATGGCGCGGCTGCCGGGGCTGCTCGGCGCCGCGCCCGCCCGCTCGTGACCGCCCGCATCGCCCGCGACGTCGTGATCAGCGGCCGCGTCCAGGGCGTCTTCTTTCGCGACACGCTGCGCCGCCAGGCCCACCACCACGGCGTGTCCGGCTGGGCACGCAACCGCCCCGACGGCACGGTGCAGGCGCACCTGGAGGGCGCGCCGGACGCCGTCGCCGAGGTGGTGCTGTGGTGTCGCACGGGTCCGCGCGGCGCCGATGTCGAGGACCTGCGCGTGACGGTCGCCGAGCCCGAGGGCAGGGAGGGCTTCGTCGTCAGGTAGGGAGGTAGGCGCGCGTGCGCGCGCCGGCGGCGCGGTCGGAGCGGGCGCTACCGGACTTCGGCCGGCTCGTCCTTGCCCTGCAGGCGCTCGCGGCCGCGCTGCACGGCCGCGATGAACTTCGAGAGGTTGACCTCGAGGGTGTTGAGGATCTCGTCGGCGTAGTCCTCGGCGCCGAGCCGGATCTCGCGCTCGCGGGCGCGCGCGTCCTCGATGATGTCCTCGGCGGCGCGCTGGGCCTGCTTGGTGACCTCTTCCTCGCCGACGAGCTGATCCTGGCGCTCGCGCGCCTCCTTGATGAT
>DASZDB010000133.1:0-4973 GCA_035942495.1 Solirubrobacteraceae bacterium | reverse complement strand
CGGAATGCCTCGTGAACTGGTGGCCCTACCAAGCACAGGGCGGCTGCTGCCCGCGCTGTGGCGGCGGGACCCGCTTTCGCCAGGAGCCGGCGAGCGACGACGCCGAGCCGCTGTTCGTCATCGCGCGCGTCGAGTCCGCGCATCGCCAGCGCTGCGACGCCTTCGAGGCGTACTACGCGGAGCGCGAACAACGCCGCGCCGCGTAGCTCGCCCGCAGCCTTCTTGCGGCGATCGCCATGCGCCACGTGCCGCGCAGGCAACGGCCGCAGGCCCGCCTCGCTCTGACCGGTCGCGGCGCGCGATCAGGCGTGCTGCTTGCGCAGCCGGTTGACGCGCTCTGCGCGGAGGATGTCGATCTGGCCGTGCAGCAGCCGGCGACGGTACGAGAGGCGGTGCTCGGCGTCTTCCAGCCTACGGATGAAGGCCCGCAGCTCCTCGCCATCGAGGCTCCCCAGGTCCGGGAACTCCAGGATCTGGTCGTCGTCGGCCACTGTGTCGCTCCTCCCAGCTCGGGGGCCGCGACCTTACGTGGGTCCGGCGGCCGGATCGAACACCCGTCCAGGCCGGCGGGCGAGGAGGGCGCGCACAGCTTCAGCGCGATCGCTCGCCGGCCCGCCGCGCCACCCTCAGCGATGGGTATCGCCATCGCGCGTCGCTCGCTGCCGACGCACAGCTTCGCGCTCCGCGCGCCGGCGCGCCCGGGCTTCTGCCTGCTGCTGCTCGCCGAACTCGGCGCGCGACAGGCTTTGCGGCCGAGCGGCACCCCCGGCGCCCCCCGGCCTGATGCCATTGAACGCAGCATGCCTCCCCGGTGTGCCCTCAGGTTTGAGCACGGGTCCAACCTTCTCTCCGATGCCGCGCAGGACGTAGGCGTCCCTGAAGGCCGAATAGCGAAAGCCCAACCTCAGCACCAACATCAACCGCGGATCGACCCCTCGTCTCGGTCGCGCTCGGGCTCGCATCGCCGAAAACGTACATAGCTTGTTAACGACGTCAAGCCGGCCCTCGCAGGCTGGCCCGCAGTGCCGGAGGAGGGACTCGAACCCCCGACACGCGGATTATGATTCCGCTGCTCTAACCGACTGAGCTACTCCGGCGGGGGGCGCGAAGTGTAGCCGGGGCCATTGCCGTCGCGGGAGCGGCCGCTCGCGTTCTGCGCCGCGTGCGGCCGCTTCGCCGTAAGGTGCCCGTCCGGGGCCGCCTCAAGGACGAAGGAAGGAACTGCGTGAAGAAGTTCGTCAGGAAGATCAGGACGTCGATCAAGGCGCCGGCGATCAATCCGCTGTACCTCGGCATCGCCGCGCTCGTGGTCGTCGTGCTGATCGTCGTCGGCGTCGTCTTCGTCGGCGGCGGCGGAGGCATCGTGGGCGGTGGCGGCGACGACGATTCCGATGCGGCCCGCGGGTTCGCCGAGGGCGACCGCTCGAGGCTTCCCGGCGCGAAGACGAGGCCCGTCAAGGAGGCGCCGCGGGTCCGAACGGGCCTGCTCGACGAGGCCCGTCGCGACGGCCGGCTCGCTGTCGCGCAGGCGCGCGGCACGATCGTCTCGCCCTCGCGCGTCCAGATTCGCGTCAGCTCGGCGCCGAAGCAGGTCGTCTGGGTCACCTGGCAGCTGGGCTGTTACCGCGATCGCCAGGCCCGCGTGGGCCGCGGCCGCTACCGCGCACAGACGCCCAACACGCGCCCGATCAAGGTTCCGGTGTCTGGCGCCACCAGCTGCATCGCGACCGCCACCGCGCAGCTGACCCGGCTCAATACCAGGGGCCGCATCAAGGTCGGGATCATCTCCGGGTAGCGCTCGGCCGCGATACACCCGCATGAGTGAGCTCGAACAGGCGGTGGGCACGGTCGTCCGGCGCTGCCTGCGCGTGAAGGCGGGGGAGACCGTGCTCGTCATCGCGGACCCCGCCAGCACCGCGATCGGCGAGGCACTGCTGGCCGCAGCGCGGGACGCGGGTGGCGACGCGGTGCTGACGATCCTGCCGCCGAACCCCGCCCGCGGTACGGAGCCGCCGGCGCCGGTCGCGGCGGCCTTGGCTGCCGCCGACGTCTTCGTCGCGCCGTGCCTGCCGTCCCTGTCGCACACGACCGCGCGCAAGCGCGCGTGCGAGCTCGGCCACCGCGGCGCGACGCTGCCCGGCGTGACGGGCGACATGCTCGCCCGGCTCATGAGCACGGACTTCGACGCCCTGACGACTCGCTGCCGTGCGGTCGCCCAGCTGCTGACCGAAAGCGACGAGGCTCGGATGACCTGCCCGCACGGGACCGACGTGCGCCTCGACCTGCGCGGGCGGACGGCGATATCCGACGAGGGGGACCTCGGCGCGCCCGGCGCGTTCGGCAACCTGCCCTGCGGGGAGGGCTTCGTCTCGCCGGTCGGAGGGGAGGGCACGATCGCGACCTCGTCGCTGGGGCTGGTCGGGCTCACCGACGCGCCGGTCCTGCTGACCGTGCGCGACGGCCGGCTCAGCGACGTCACCGGCGGCAGCGGCGACGACGCGCAGCAGTACCTCGCCATGCTCGACGCCCACGGTCCCCTCGGGCGCAACCTCGCCGAGCTCGGCGTCGGGACGAACGACCGCGCGACGCTGACGGGCAACATCCTCGAGGACGAGAAGATCCTCGGCACGGCGCACATCGCGTTCGGCGCGAGCGCCGGCATCGGCGGGACGGTGACCGTGCCGGTGCACCTCGACGTCGTCGTCACGGACCCAACGCTGTGGATCGGCGACACGCCGGTGCTCGACGCCGGACGCTGGCTGCTCGACGCCGTCTGACAACGTGAGGCGCCCGTGTCCGGCGCCGACGACATCCTCCTGACGGTCCCCAACGTCTCGGAGGGGCGCGACCCGAACGTCATCAAGCAGATCGGTGGCGCCTTTGCCTCCACGGGCGCAGAGCTGCTCGACGTCCACTCCGACGCCGACCACCATCGCTCCGTCTACACCGTGGCGGGCGACACGGACGCGATCGTCGCCGCGCTGGTCGCCGGCGCGCGCGGCTGCGTCGACCTCGTCGACCTGCGCGCGCAGCGCGGCAGCCACCCGCACGCGGGCGCGCTCGACGTGGCACCGATCGTCTACCTCGACCGCGCGCGGCGCGGCGCCGCGTGCGCCGCCGCACTCGTCGCGGGGGAGGAGCTCGGGCGTGCCGGGCTGCCCGTGTTCCTGTACGGCGAGCTCGCCGGCGGGCGCTCGCGCGCGGAGCTGCGTGCAGGCGGCCTGAGCGCCCTCACCGCGCGGATCGAGCGGGGCGAGCTGCACCCCGACTTCGGCCCGCGCCACCCCGACCCGCGCACCGGGGTCACGCTCGTCGGCGCGCGCCCGCCGCTCGTCGCGTTCAACGTCGAGCTCGCGCCGCCCGCCACGCTGGCTGAGGCCCGCGCGATTGCCGCCCGCATCCGCGAGGGCGGCGCGGAAGGCCTGGCCGGGGTGCGGGCCATCGGCATCGAGCTGACGACGCGCGCCGCGCCCGTCGCGCAGGTCTCTACGAACGTGGAGGACCACCGCCGCACGCCGCTCGCGCAGGTCGTCGCCGCGGTCGCGCGGCATGCCGAAGTACGCGGTTGCGAACTCGTCGGGCTCGCCCCGCGGGCGGCGTTCGAGCACTTTCCCGACGACGTACCCGTGGCCAACCGCCGGACCCTCGAGGACCATCTAAGCTCGTAGGCACCATGGCCCAGACGAAGAAGAAGCGCCGCAGCAAGCACCGCGGCAACGCCGCCGGTGTCATCGAGTCGCGCGGGCGCACCGGTCGCCCGCCGAGCGCCGCCGAGCGCAAGCTGAGCGACAAGGAGCGGGCCGCTCAGCTTCGACGCGACCGCATGATGCGCGAGCCGACCTGGAAGTCGGCCACCACGCGCGCCGGGCTTGCCGCGATCGTCTTCGGCGTGCTGCTCGTGTTCGCCTTCTCGACCCCCATCGCACAGGCGATCTCGCTGACCGCGATGGTGTTTCTCTTCTACATCCCGCTGGGCTACTACACCGACCAGTTCATCTACAAGCGCCGCGTGAAGTCCGCGGCGGCGAAGTCCGCGAGCGCGAACGGCAAGCCCAACGCCAAGGTGAAGTAGTCGTGCCGATCGACGTCGAGATGTTCACCGTCGGCGCCGTGCAGGAGAATTGCTTTCTCGTGCGGCCGAAGGGCGGCGATCGCGCGGTCATCGTCGATCCCGGGGAGGAGGCGCCGCGACTGATCGATGCGATCGCCGACGCCGGCGTCACGCTCGACGCGATCCTGCTGACGCACACGCACTTCGATCACGTCGGCGCGGTGGCTCCGATCGCCCGCGCGACCGGCGCCCCGGTCTACTGCCCGCAGCTCGAGGTCCCGGTCCTGCAGGACGTCATGGCGTTCGTGCCGTGGCCGGGCTTCGGCCCCTACGAGTCGTGGGACCCGGAGCACACGGTCGCCGGCGGCGAGTCGCTCGACCTCGCCGGGCTGACCTTCGACGTCATCTTCACGCCGGGCCACAGCCCCGGTCATGTGACGTACGCGGTGCGCGGCGAGCCCGCGCTGTTCTCTGGCGACGTGCTCTTCCAGGGCTCCATCGGGCGCACCGACCTGCCCGGCGGCGACGGGCCGACGCTCATGCGCTCCATCGCGAGCCTGCTCGAGCGCTTCGAGGACGACACGGTCGTGTTCCCCGGTCACATGGGCGTCACCACGCTCGGCCGCGAGCGCGCCAGCAACCCGTTCGTCCTGCAGCTCGCCAAACAGACCAGGTGAGCGAGCGCCTCCAGGTTCCGCGCGGCACGTACGACGTGCTGCCGGAGGACGCTGGCGCGCGCGTGGCGCTCGAGGCGACCGCGCGCCGGATCCTCGGCGGCGCCGGCTTCGGGCGCATCGAGACGCCGGCGTTCGAGTACACCGACGTCTTCGCGCGCGGCGTCGGCGCGTCGACGGACATCGTCCAGAAGGAGATGTACACCTTCGACGACGGCGGCGGGCGCTCCGTGACGCTGCGCCCCGAG
>DASZDB010000132.1:0-12248 GCA_035942495.1 Solirubrobacteraceae bacterium | reverse complement strand
ACCGTACGGCACGCGGCCGTTGTGGCTCGCCGAACCCCACAGCACCCGCGCATCGCTACATCGTCGCGCGACCTCGGCCGCCAAGCGCGTCTTCCCCACGCCCGCCTCGCCGCTGAGCAACAGCAGGCCACCATGGCCCGCGCGCGCCCGATCGACCGCCGCGACCAGCCGCCGCAGCTCCGCGCTGCGCCCCAGCAACGCCGTCATGCGCGGATCCTACGCCCCCAAGTACGGCATGCGGTAACCGAAAATACGGTCATCTCGCTCATGTCCAGCGGACGCGGCAAATCTAGGTTCTTCCGTACACATCGACGCAGGGCGCAACGCCCCGCAGGAAAGGAAGCGATGAACCTCTACGTGATCGTCCGCCGCAACGGCTTCGCCTCGCCGCAGGACCTGCAGGCCGCCGCCGGCCGCTCAAGCCACGCGGGCGACAAGCCCGACTCGGGCGTGCGCTGGATTCGCAGCTACGTCACCGCCGAAGACAGCGGCGAGCTCGGCAGCTTCTGCATCTTCGAGGCCGACAGCCCCGAGGCGATCCGCGCCCACGCACAGGCCGCCGACCTGCCCGTCGACGAGATCGTCGCGATCGCCGACACCGTCGTCGCCCGCCCCGACCCGACGTCGGCCACCGCCTGACGCCGCGCAACGCACGCGTAGGGCGGGAGCCGCCTGCAGCCTCCGGCGCCGGCTCGCGCCGCAAGCGAAGTCGGCGTCGCGGCCTGCGTTCGCTCACGGGCATGCGGGTCCGTGGCGTTAGTCCGTACTAGCAGTGTCAGATTGGGCGAGCGGCGGACCAAGAACCTCCATGCCCGCGGCGCGCGCGAGCGTCTTGAAGGAGTCTGCCATCCGCGTGTCCTCGGGGAGCTCGGCGGCACCCTCGAAGAAGCGCTCCATGCCAGGCGACGCCGGCGTGAACGCGAACAGAATCCGGGCTTGACCATCTCCCGCGTTCTGCCATGTGTGCGGGACGCCCCTCGGTATGAACACAAACGAGCCGGCGGGCGCCGGGTGGTCGCTCCCATCGAGCCTGAAGCGAAGCAGACCTTCGAGCACGTACATGAACTCGTCCTCGTTGACGTGCAGATGCAGAGGAGGCCCTTCTCCCGGTGCGGCGGTGCTCTCCCAAGCAGTCAGCGCTCCCCCGGTCTGTCCGCTGCGAGCTTTGTAGGTCAGCCCTCCACGCGCGGGGTTCGCAACCGTCTGGCCGTGGCCTGGACCCATGACGATCGCGCGTGTGTGTTCATCAGCCATGAGAATCCTCAGGAGGATCATCGTGCACCGCGTCGGCAACGTACATCACCCGGTAGCGGCGCAACAAGGCTGCGGGCGGCCCCGCACGACCACCAGGACGATCGCCGGCGCGCCCTCGCCGGGCGTCATGCCCGCAGGACGGCGACGAGGTCCAGCGCACCGCGCAGGTCGCGCGCGCTGCCCGCCCGCAGCGCGAAGTCGCGTGCGTCGATGGCCGGCACGAAGCGGTCGTAGAACCGCTTCGTCACGCCCAGGCGCTCGTGCACCGCGTCCCATCCGAGCCGCAGCGCAGCGCCGTGGATCGCGAGCTTGCGGGCATGAAAGAGGCCGTACATCTGCACGGAGGGAAAGTGCGCGCGGCACAGCGCGTGGAACTCCTCGGGCCGGTACTCGTAGACGTGCCACGGGTTGTCCGAGCGCTCGGCTCCGGGCGGCGCGAGCGTCAGCACGTTCGGCGTCGAGACGAACACGCGGCCGCCGGGCCCCACGAGCTCGCGAAATCGCGCGAGGACGGCGCCCGGGTCCTGGACGTGCTCGATCGTCTGCAGGAAGACGAGCGCGTCGCACGGCTCACGATAGGTCTGGATCATCGTGCGCACGAAGCACAGGTTGTCGCGCACGTAGCGCAGCCGTGCGTGCTCGTGCGCCTCGGGGTTGGCGTCGACGCCGACCACCGCGGTGGCGCCCGCGCGCGCCAGAACGTCCGCGCCGTAGCCCTCTCCGCAGGCCATGTCGACCACGCGCAGGCCACCGACCTGGGCGGCGATCCACTCATAGACCACCAGATGGCGGGCGAACCAGTAGTTCTCCTCGGGCACGTCGGGCAGCGTGCGCTCGCCGGTGAGCGCAAGCGGCGGGACGCCGGGCGGCTGATCGCGCTGAAGGTAGAGCTGCGGCGGCGGCTCGTCGTCTGCGAGATGCCGACGATCCGCCGCGAGCTCGTCCATCGACCAAGGATATGGTCCGTCGATGGCTTCCGCGCGCGCCACCGGCCTCCGGGCGATCCGCGCGGTCGTGCGACCCCACGGCCCAGATCTGCGCGAGGCGATCGTCCGGCGGGCCCGCGAGTTCGGCGTGCTCGGCTGGGTGCGCCACGACGACGACGCGACGCTGCAGCTGCACGCCGAGGGCGCGCCCGACGCGCTCGAGCAGATCGCGTCGTTCCTGCGGGAGGGCGGCACCGTCGCGAGCGAGCCCGTCAAGGTCGAGGGCCACGAGCAATTCGCGATCCGCGGCGTGAGCGCCGGCGTGTTCGTCGTGCAAGAGCACGCGGCGACGGCGCACCACTTCGACCTGCGCCTCGAGGTCGGCGGCGTCATGCGGTCGTGGGCGGTTCCGAAGGGCCCGAGCCTGGACCCGGCGGTCAAGCGGATGGCGATCGAGGTCGGCGACCACGCGATGTCGCACAACACGTTCGAGGACACCCTCGGCGACGGCGGCGTGATCGTGTGGGATCGCGGGACCTACGAGCAGGGCGGCCGCGTCGCGTGGCCCGAGGCGCTGAACCGCGGCCACGCGGTCTTCGTCCTGCACGGCGAGAAGCTCCACGGCGGGTTTGCCCTGCAGCGCACGCGGTCGGGCGAGAAGGCGCGGTGGCTGCTGATCAAGCGCCGCGACGAGCACGCCCGGCCCGGCTCGGACATCGTCGCCGAGCGCCCGGAGTCCGTACTCAGCGGCCGCACGCTGGACGAGCAGCTCGGCTGAGGCGTCCGGGGCCGCGGACGGCGTGTGCTGTCATACGTCGTGATGCCCGACCGGACGGTGCGCGACTTCCCGCTGTTTCCGCTGGCCCTCGTCGCGCTCCCCCACGAGCTCGTGCCGCTGCACGTCTTCGAGGAGCGCTACCGGATCATGTTCGACGAGCTGCTCGAGAACGACGGCGAGTTCGGCATCGTCTGGATGACCGAGTCGGGCACGAAGGGGATCGGCTGCGCCTGCGAGATCGAGCAGGTCCTCGAGCGGATGGAGGACGGGCGCCTGAACGTGCTCACGCGCGGCACCCGCCCGTTTCGGATCGTCGAGCGCCAGGACGACCTGCCCTATCCCGCGGCGACCGTGGAGTTTCTCCCCGACAAGGACGAGCCGTGCGACGAGCGCGCCGCCGACAAGGCACGGGAGGCGTACGCCGAGCTCGTCGTGGAGGCGACCGACCACGAGCCCGACCCCGTCGAGCTCGCCGACAAGAGCGCCTACGAGATGGCCGCCACCGTCGACTTCGGCCTCGACGCGAAGCAGGGGCTGCTCGACCTGCGCTCCGAGAACGCGCGCATGCGCCTCGTGACGCGTCTGTTCAAGGCGGCGCTGAAGCGCCTGGACTTCGTCGAGCGCGCGCAGGCCCGGGCGCGCTCCAACGGCAAGGTCCGCTTCGGGTAGGGCGCTCGCCTACGCCGGCTCGCGCACCGGCGGCGGCGGCTCCAGCGGCACGCCCGGCGTCACGCGCGGCCGGCCCGGCCAGCGGCCCTCCGCCGCTATCCACGATCCGGCGAGGATCAGCACCAGCCCGAGGATCGATCCCAGCGTGACCGGCTCGCCGAGCAGCGTCACGCCGTAGAACACCGCAAAGCCGGGAGCGATGTAGCCCACCAGCGAGGCGCGGCCCGGGCCGATCTCGGCGATCAGCGTGTAGAAGATCGCGAACGCGATGCCCGTTCCGCCCGCGCCAAGCGCGACCATCGCGCCGATCGCCTCCACGTCGGGCATCCGCGTGGGCAGCGTGAACAGCGCGAACGGCAGCAGGACGAGCGTGCCCGCCGCCATCGTCGAGGCGGCGATGCTGACGGGCGGCACGCCGCGCAGCCGGTGCTTGATGTACAGGGGCCCGACCGCGTAGCCGACGGTGGCCAGCAGCACCATGAGGCCTCCCGCCAGCGCCTGCGCGTCGCCGCTGAGGTCGATGCCGAACAGCAGCACGACGCCGACGATCCCCATCACGACGCCGGCCGTGGCGATCCCGTGCGGGCGTTCGTCGTCGTCGAAGCGCGCGGCGATCAGCGCGGTGAAGATCGGCGCGGCCGATACGAGGATCCCCGTCAACGCGGAGGAGATGTGCTGCTCGCCGTACGTGATGAGCAGAAACGGCACCACGACCTGGATGACGGCCACGAACAGGATCGGGCGGGCGAGCGCACGCGTGTGCGACAGCACGCCGGCGTGCAGCGCCAGCGGGACGAGCACGAGGGCGCCGAGCGCGAGCCGCGCGAAGACGATGAAGACCGGGTCCAGGCCATCCTCGAGGGCGACCTTGATGAACAGGTAGGAGGCTCCCCAGAGGGCAGCGAGAAGCGACATGAGCAGCCAGGCACGCCGGTTCATGGTGATTCGAGGCTAGAGCCGGGCCGATGCGGCCGGTTCAGCCGGGGTTGTAGAGCTCGGCGCTCGGGATGATGCGTCCGGACACGAGCCCTCCGCCGGCGACGAGCACGTGGTCGCCGAGCACAGCGACGGCCGCGTGCGCGCGGGCGCGGCGCAGCGGCACGGTGCGCCGCCAGCGATTGGTGCCCGGGCTGTAGAGCTCGGCGCCTCGGACGGTCCCGGAGTCCGCGAAGCCACCGGCGACCAGCACCTGGCCGTCGGGCAGCAGCGCGGCGATGTGATACGCGCGCTCGGCCTTCATGCCGGCCGCCACACGCCATCGGTTGCGGAGGCTGTCGTAGAGCTCGGCCCCGCGGGTGAAGCCGGGCGCCCGTGCGCCACCACCCACCACGAGCACCCGGCCGTCGGGCAACAGCAACGAGGTGTGGTTGCCGCGCACACGCCGCATGCTGGGGGCGCGCGTCCAGCGGTTGCGACGCGGGTCATAGATCTCGGCCGAGCGTAGGAAGTCGTCCTCGTCGCGGTCGCCTCCGGTGACGAGCACGCGGCCATCGGGGAGCGTGGTGGCCGCGTGGTGGTAGCGCACGCTTCGCATGGAGGCGGCCCGCGACCACGAGTTCCTCGCCGGGTCGTAGATCTCTGCACTACGCAGCTCGGTGTGGTTGCGCGCCAGCCCGCCGGCGACGAGCACGCGACCGTCGGCCAGCAGCGACGCGGTGTGGTTTGCGCGCGCGCGACGCAGTCGCCCGGCTGGCTGCCACGTCTGCGTCTGAGCGTCGAATCGCTCGGCGGGCGCGACGTAGCCGTCGTCGAGGTTGGCGCCACCCGCGACCAGGACGCGGCCGTCGGCGAGCAGCGTCGACGTGTGCGCAAACCGCGCCGCGCTCATGGGAAACGTGTTCTGCCAGCGCCGCGTTCGCGGATCGAACAGCTCCGCAGAGGCCTGAATGCCCGAGAAGCTGAAGCCGCCGCTGACGAGCGCGCGACCGTCAGGCAGTGCCGTCGCCGGATGAAACTCGCGGCTCGTGTGCATCCGGTCGGCGGACGACCAGCTCGCGGCGGCTGCCGTGCCGGTCGCCGCGACCAGAAGGAACGCCACCAGCGCCAGGCATGCACGCACGCGAGCACCAGCGCGTGATCGGCCCGACGCGGACATCGCCGCAGCCTACGCAACGCGTGCCGCGCCGGCGCCGGGCGCGCGTCTACCATCGGCCGCCATGCCCACCGATCGCGACGAAGCCGAAGGCGCCCAACATGTCGAACACGACGAAGGCGCAACCCGCGGCGAGCGCCGGCGCCGACCGCGCATCCCGCCCACGGTCCTCGCGTTCGCCGGCGTGTTGTGCGCGGGTGTCCTGATCGGCTGGGTCATCTTCCGAGACGACGAGTCGGCGCCGGCTTCGGACACCCCGACGGTGGCCGGCCAGCGCGTCGGAGCCGATGCGCGCATGTACCCGAAGCTGGGCATCACGCTGGACCTGCCAAAGGGATGGAAGACCTCGTTCCGGAGGTCAGTGCTGACCGCCGTGAGCCGCGACGAGACCATGTCGGTGGCGCTGTCCGCCGCCGGCGGTGCCGACGACGGGCAGCGCGTGCGCCGGTCTGATCGCACTCAGCTCGCGCGGTTGTTCAAGGCGAACGAGCTGAGCCGGCACAGGGCGAAAGTGGGCACCGAGACAACGATCGTGACCGAGCTCGTCGGCCGGGCACGCAACCGGCGGCCGATCCGCATCCTCTCGATGGGCACATCCAGCCGCTGGCGCACCTACAGCATCCAGGCCTTCACGGTGCTGCGGCCGACCGCCCGCCGGATCGCTGAGCTGCGCACGCTGCTGGCGTCGGTGCGTTACCGCCAGCCGCGCTGACGGCCCGCACCGGCGGCGCGGACCCTGGCTGACGCGCGCGAACCCGGCGCTCCAGCCCGCCTGCTGTCGTGTTGGCTTAGTTGTCGAACTCGCGACGCCGCGCCGGACCGCGAAGGGTCAGCCCCGCGGCGAGCAGGATCGAGCCGGCGAGCCCGAGCACGACGACGTCAGTGCCGGTGAACGGCAGCTTGTCCCCGCCGAGGTTGGCGGCGTCATCGGGCGTACCCGCGCGGGCGCCGTCGTCGCCGTTTCCGGCCTCGACGGCTCCGTCGTCGCCGGCTCCGGCGTCGTCGTCGGCGGTGCCCCCGTCGTCAGTGGTCGCCGGCGTTGTGGTAGCCGGTGTGGTGGTGGTGGCGACGGGCGCCGGCGTCGTGGTCGCCGGCGTCGTCGTAGTCGGCGTCGTGGGTGTGGTGGTCGTGGCGGCCGCCGGCGAGACGGCGAGCGACTCAGACTGCGCGGCCGAGATCTGCGCGGCTGCTGTGTTGCCGGTCGCCAGCACGTAGACGTCGAGCGCGTGACGCACGCCGTACGCCAGCGTACGGTCCGCCGGTGCGACGGCCTGGTTGCCCGCCGGGTTCGTGGCCGAGGAGTCATCGGCGTTGCAGACGATCGGCAGCAGCACCGGCAGGCCGGTCTCCGTGTCCGGGGCCCCATCGGCGCAGCCGGCGCCAACCGGAATCGGAACGGGCACCAGTCCTCCGGATGTGCCGCCGAGCTCGATCACGCTCGAGGTGTTCGTCTGCGTCGGTGCCGCTCCGCGACAGGCGACCGATTGGCTTGTGGACTCGGCGATCTCGGCCTCTGCCGTGCCGGCGGTGAGGTCCACGACGCGACTGGCTCCGTTCGACGTCTGGCAAGTGCCATCGCTCGTGATGTTGCCCTCTGATCTGGCCGCCTCGAGACTCAGGGCCGGCACGCCGGGGGCGCCGAGCGTAGCCCGCGCGAGGCTGAAGGTGTTGAACGAGCCCGTGTCGGTCGTCCTGGAGAAGACCTCGGCGATGCCGAGGCAGATGCCCGTGCTGGCGCAGAGGTTGTCGACCAGATCCTCCGCGATGCTCTCGGGGTCGTCCGCGGTCCCGATCGACTGGCCGGGCAGGGTGTCGCGGCCGATGATCTCGTTTCCGAAGGCCGATGCGACCGTGATGTGGCCGTGATAGGTGCCGTCGGCGCGCTGCTCGCCTCGTGAGCGCCCGATGATGATGTCCTCGTCGGCCGCGTTGCCACTTGCGTCGACGGTGTAGGGGCGCTGCGGGTTGGGCGTCAGGTCGACGACGGCGGCTGTGCCCTGACCGTGGGCGTTGGTGCCGTGCAGTGGCGGCTTCGTCGCCGGGGGATCGGCCGGCCCCACCCGCGTCTGGACCGAATCAAACGAACGCAGCTCGTTCTTGGCGGTCGCGCCGCTGGAGAACGTGGGCAGGGCGATGAGCATGCCTGTAGCGAGAGCGACTGCCCCGGCTGCGACGGAACGGCTTCTGCGAGCCATTGGCCCCCCTGTCAAATCTCGGACCGAAGCTGCCCTTATACCCGGTCTATCCTCATCCACCAAACGGCGGCGGTCAAATCTCAGCCGATCGCGAGGACATCACAACCGGTCGCCCGGGTTCTGGACGCGGACGCGCGGGCGCCCCTTGCCCCGGATGGTCATGCGGATGACGATCGCCCGCCGCGCGTAATGAGCGCCGGGTGCGCCCGCGAGCCCCCGCAGCACGTGGGTGCCGCGGCCGAGCTTCGGCAGCAGGAGCCCGTTGAGCGGGCAGAGCGTCGGCGGTCCGTCGTCGAGCCGGCACTGCAGCGGCGACGGCGAGCGGTCGTTGGAGCGAAACACGACGAGCAGGCGCCCCCCGACGAGCCCCACGCGGCGCTCGGCGGTGGCGCTCGCCGCCGGTGTCAGCCGCCGCAGGAACACGTCGGCCAGGCGGTTCGTGTCGCCCCCGGCCAGGTTCGACGCCGACGACGTGAACGCCGCCGTCGCGCCGTCGGCGCTCAGCGACGGGCGGCCCGGCGGCGGCAGCGCGTGCTCGCGCCCGCGCAGGCGCCCGCGCGCGCTGACGTTGACGAGCACGGTGTTCTCGCGCTTCAGCTCGCGCACGAAGACGTCCGGGCCCTGGGCGTCCTCGGCGACAAGGTCGTCGGCACGCGACCCGAAGGCCACGAAGCGACCATCCGGCGTGATCGTCGGAAGATACGACCCGCCGTCTCCCTCCTCGTTCGTCGTGCTCATGCTGACGCGCCGCGTCGAGCGTCTGAGGGTGTCGCGCACGAAGATGTCGGGCCGGCGGTTGCGGTCGCGCCCCGCGAGGTTGGTCGCGGCCGATTCGAAGACGACGAAGCGCCCGTCCCGGCTGACGTCGGAGACCTGCGCACGGTTTGCGGTGAGCGACAGGTTCTGCGCGCGCCGGCCCCCGCGCGCGACGCTCATGAGCCGCGTGCGTCGGGTGGCGAGGTCGCGCACGAACACGTCGTGGCGGGTGTTGTCGTCGCCCGCCGCCAGATTCGCGGCATCCGAGGAGAACGTCACGAAGCGCCCGTCGGGGCTGATCGCCGGCGCCGCCGAGTCCCCCTGGGCCGGTGCGCCTCCGCGGCCGACGCTGACGAGCGCGACGAGGCCCGTCAGCATGTCGCGCACGAACACGTCGTCACCACCGTTCGTGTCACCCGCGACGATGTTGTCGGCGCGTGAGGTGAACACCACCAGGCGCCCGTCCTCGGTGATGTCCGGTTCACCTGATGCCTGGTTGGCCTGCGTGCCGTCGTACGCGACGCTCGCCCGCGCGACGCTGCCCTCGGGTCCGCGTACGAACACGTCGGCGAAACGGTTGGTGTCGCCGGGCACGAGGTTCGTGGCGCGCGAGACGAACGCCACGTGGCTGCCGTCGCCGTCCAGCACGGGCCGGCCGGACGATCCGTCGGCGGGCTCGCCCGATGCACCCGCGGACGCGAGCTCCACCGCGCCCGTACCCTGGTCGAAGACGAAGACGTCGCGCACGGAGCCGTTGGGGTCCTCCTGCGCGGTCAGGTTCGTGGCCGCGGACGTGAACGCCAGGCGGCGCGCGTCCGCCGAGAGCGCCGGCTGCGTGCTGGGCCCGTTCGGGCTGCCGGCGCCGAGGCGCACGCGCACCGTCCGCTGCGGCGACGGGCCGGCGAGGGCGACGGTGGCGGGTCCGAGCACGGCCAGCGCCGCGCCGGCGCCCAGCACGATCCCCCTGATGGCGCCTGCACGGCGGCGGCTCGGCACGCGGCGAGTTGTACCGCAGCCGCCGCGGCGTCGCCCCCGCTTGCCGCCACGGCGGACAGGAGGCGGACAGGATCGGGACAGCCTGAGAGCGCGCCGTGTCGGCGAGCTCAGGCACATGTGAGTTTTGGTGAAGCGAGCGACGCCGCGGGAGTGACTCGCTGGGTCAGCGCGGCAGGCCGCAGGTGTCGATTGCCACGCGGCGCACGAAGCGCGACAGCCGCGGGAGGACGGCCGGACGCTGCTGTGTATCGGGATAGCGCAGCGTTCCCTCCTCGGTCTGGACGGCGAACGTGAAGATCTGCGCCGGCGCAGCCTTCGGGATCGCCGAGTCCTCCGCCTGCACGAGCAGCAGGTCGCGCCGGATGTCGCGCGCCTCGATGATCTGCCCGCTGCTGAGGTTCTTGACCGGGCCGCCGTTGCAGCGCGCCGTCTGATCGGACACGAGCAGCTCGAGCTTCGCCCCGGGGACGGTCCCGCCCCGCTTCACGACGAACAGATCGGGCGACGGAGTGCCGCAGGCGGCGAGCGCGAGGCCCGCTGTGGCCGCAACCACGGCGAACGCGGCGCGCCGGACCCGGAACGACCCGAGATCAAGCCTCATGTCGTGGTGCAGGTACGACAATGCGTCAACCACCGAGGGGAGCGGGCGCGGTGCCTAACTCTCGACTTGAGCCTCACCCTGCCTTCGCCACCCCTCCGCGACGTGGATCTCCCGCCCCGGAAAGCTCCCCGGTGTCCGGATCTCGCGTGACGGCTTGGACTCCCCCGAAGAACATGCTCTTCGCGCGGAATGCCTTGATCTCGTGCTCGTCGCATTCGAGCTCGTCGAGCGGGATGCCGGGTTCGGCGTAGATCAAGCCGCCCTCGAAATGCACCCGCGGCTCAGCGAGCGCCGCCGCCGCCGGCAGGCCGTGGTCGACGACCGCGACAATCGTCTGCAGGAGGGCCGAGCGGATCCGGTTTGAGCCCGACGAGCCGAGTGCGACGTGCACGTCGCCATCGGCGGTGACGACCGTCGGCGACATCATCGACGGCATCCGCCGGCCGGCCGGGGCGTGATGAAAGCCCAGCGGGCTCAGATCCTCCTCGCCCATGATGTTGTTGACGTGGATTCCCGTGCCGGGAACGAGGATCCCGGAGCCCTCGCCGTTCGTGCAGGTCACCGCGCAGGCACGGCCCTCGCCGTCGATGACCGAGATGTGCGTCGTCGAACCCAGGCGGGATCCGAGGAACGCGTCGGCGAACCCGTGCTCGGCCAGCCCGTCGAGGAACTCCGGGGTCCGCTCGTCCTGGGCGTCCTCCATCGCGCGCACGACCTGCTGCAGCGACGGCGGCCCCGGCTCGGCGTCCAGTCGCCCGAGGGCGAGTGCGAGCAGGATTCCGCCCGCCGACGGCGGCGGGTTCGTGAAGACGCTGCGGCCGCGATAGCCGACGCACAGCGGCTGGCGGTCGATCGCCTCGTACCGGCGCAGGTCGTCCGCGGTCAGGATCCCGTGTTGGGTGCCGATCCACGCGACGACCGCCGCGGCGATGTCGCCCGTGTAGAACGGTGCGGAGCCCTCGCTGCCCAGCCGTTCGATCGTGTCGGCGAGGTCCGGATCGCGCCACAGATCGCCGACGTTCAGCAGCGGTCCGGCCGGGGCGTACACCGCCTCGCACTCAGGTGTGCTGCGCAGGATCCACTCCAGCAGGTGAATCACCTCAGCCTGCTGGGCGTTGACCACGACCCCGTCGCGCGCCAGCGCGGCCGCCGGCGCGGCGAGTTCGCAAAGCGGCGCCGAGCCCCAGCGGCGCATCGCCGCATCGATCCCCGCCGGGTTGCCGTACGCGCCGCAGGAGGCCGCCCCGACGTGGAAGATCTGCGTCGCGTCACCGCCGAAGTTGACCTCGACCGGGACGAGCGGCGCGCGATCCTGCGCGTCGCGCCCGTAGCCGGGCGCGGCGACGAAGAAGTCCAACAGCACCGGGGCCTCGCCGGGCTCGGCGACGAGCATGTAGCCGCCGGCGCCGGGCCCGCTCAGCAGTGGCTCCGCGACCCACGAGGTCAGCATCGCAGCGACCGCCGCATCGACCGCGTTTGCGCCCGCGCGCAGCACGTCGGCGCCGGCCTGCGCGGTCAGCGGATGGCCTGCGGCGACCATACCGGGGAGGCGTTGCTTCACGGCACGAGGCTAGCGCCGCGCCGGGAGCGCGGGCGCGGCGCGGTCCGGCTCAGAACCGGCGCGGCATGAACTCGGGCACGTCGAGCTCGGTCACGCCGAGGCCGCCGCCCCGTCGTGCCGGCGCGGGCTCGGGCTCGGGCTCGGGCTCCCGGACCGGCGGCGCCGGCCGATAGTCGTCGTGCTCGGCCGGGGCACGGTAGTTGCGATCCCGCGGATGGCGGTAGTCCTCCAGCGGCCGCCGGGTGTCCTCGCGCCGCACGGGCGGGCGCCCGGCCCGCGTCACGCGCGGCTCACCGGCCGGCTCCTCGAGCCGCCGCGGGGCCCTCTCGCCGCTGTAGCGCGTCGCGACGACCGTGACCCAGACCTGGTCGTCGAGCGTCTCGTCGACCATCGCTCCGAAGATGATGTTCGCCTCCGGAT
>DASZDB010000131.1:0-3277 GCA_035942495.1 Solirubrobacteraceae bacterium | reverse complement strand
GTACAGCCTGGGGCGGCTGAACATGCCGTGGGCCGGCCCGCTGGGCATCGCGATCTTCTTCGTCTACCTCGTCCCGCCGACGCTGCTGTTCATCTCGCTGAGCCGGGTCGTCAGCTCGTCCGGGCTACAGGACTCGACGTGGTCGCTGATCCTCATCTATCCGACGATCACGATCCCCGTGTCCGTGTGGCTCTTGACGGGATTCATGAAGGCGATCCCGCGCGACGTCGAGGAGCAGGCGATGGTCGACGGTCACAGCCGGGCGGGCGCGTTCGGGCGCGTCGTCGTGCCGCTCGCGCTGCCGGGCATCGTCGCGGTCGTCATCTTCGCCTTCACGCTGACCGCGCACGAGTTCATCTACGCGCTCGCCTTCATCTCGCCGTCCGACAGCAAGACGATCAGCATCGGCGTGCCGACGCAGCTCATCCGCGGCGACGTCTTCTTCTGGCAGTCGCTGCAGGCCGCCGGGATCCTCGTCGCGGTGCCGATCGCGTTCGCCTTCAACCTCATGCTCGAGCGCTTCATCACCGGCTTCACGATGGGCGCCGTGAAGGGGTGACGCCCGTGCGCTGCGACGCTAGTGCGTCGTGTCACCCTCGCGGGCGCTGTCCGTGACGGACGGCAGCGTCGTCATGCCGGGGTCGGCCACGAGCCCGCGCACCTCGCCGTTGTAGCCGAGCTGCTGCAGGCGCGCGATCTCGCGCTCGCCCTCGATGCGCGCGGGGTGATCGGCGGGCAGGTCGCGGATGAGCTTGGCGATGCGGTTGCGCAGCTGCAGCGCGAAGTGCGGCGTCGACGCGCCCATGAGCTGGCGCACGTCGGCGAGCGTGACCTCGTGGCCCGGGCGCTGGCGGTCGGGGTGCTCGGCCTGGCTCATCAGCGGGGCGCCACGTCGTCGAGATTACCCGGAAGCTGCTCCTGGACGATCTCCAGGAGCGCGTCGATGCGGGCCTGCGCGGTCACGGAGATCGTGTCGGTCTTGCCGATGATCCAGCCGTGGTTGTAGACGCCGGCGACCGGATCGGTGCGGTAGGCGGGTTGCGTGTCGAGCAGCTGGCTCTGCAGCGGGGCCGGCAGGCGCGATCCGTTGTCGAGCAGAAACAGCGGGCCGTAGCTGCCGGCGCCCGACAGCGGCGACGCGGCCGCCGCGTAGAGCGGGCGGCCGGTGCGCATGAAGACCATGCCGTGGCCGGGGTTGGCGACGCCCCAGCCGAACGTACCTTCGCGGTAGCGGGCGAACTCGATCGCGTTCGTGATCGGATCCTGCCCGCCCGTCCGCTTGACGGTGCCGAAGCGCTTGAGCTGGCGCGTGACCGCCGGCGAGATGAGCTTGGAGGGACCGAGGACGAAGATCCGCGGCTTGGCGAGCCCGCGCAGTGCGGCGAGCGCCGCGCGCGTCTCGGACGGGATGTCGTCCTTCGTCACGAACAGGATCGGGTCGCCGGTCTTGGCGGCATAGCCGGCGGCCGGCATCGCGAAGGACGGGTCGTCGGAGCTGGCGATGACGATCTTCGGCGCGACGCCGGGGTGCGCCGAGCGGATCAGGCCGGCGATCGAGCGGGTGAGGCCCAGTGGCGTCGATCCGCGCACGTCGGTGGACTTGTAGCCGGCCGGCCTGGCGACGTTGCCGACGCGGATGACCTGCGCGTTGCCCGCGGCCTTCGAGCCGGCCGGCGCGAGACGATCCAGTGCGGTTTGCGACGGTCCGGGCAGGTTCGTGCCGTCGCTGAAGAGGATCGGCGCGCGGAACGGATCGGCCATGAGCGCCGATGCGGCGACGGCGACGCGCCAGTCGGTCGTGTCGACGAGCGTAACGGCGCCCGGCTTGCGCGCGGGATCGGGGAAGACGGCCCGCGCGATCGCCGCGGCGGTCTGCGTCGGATCGGTGCCGGGCACGCGCGTCGTGTTCTTCGTCGCGGTCTCCGGGAAGCCGAGGTTCTCCTTCGCCTGGCTCGGCGGGGCCAGCAGCGCGGGCTGCGAGGGGTCGTCGGAGCGCACTTCGCGACCGCAGCCGGTCACGACGAGGACAGCGAGGACGACGAGCGCGGCGCGGCCGGGGAAGCCGGTGGGGCGAAGCATCGGCGGCACATTAGCGGGCGGTGACGCGAGAAAACGCCACCGCCGCGTACCGCGGGCCGCAGTCGCGCGAGTTACCGGCACGGGGTGAGCGGGGTACGGATCGGCGTGTCGCGTCGACGCCTCGCGCTGCTCCCCGGGGTGCTGCTGCTCTGCGCGGCGCCGTCGTCCGCAGCCGGCGCGACCGACGAGACGCTGCTGCGCCGTCACGCGCCGGTGCTCGTGCTCGATGCCCGCGAGCCGGGCCCACCGGTCGCCGTGGACCCGTTCCTGCGCGGCGCCCGCGGCGCGCGGGCATGGGCGGCTGCACCGCGCGTCTACGGCCACGCCGTCCGCGACGACGGGCGCCTCTGGCTGCAGTACTGGTTCTTCTATCCCGACAACCCGCAGGACCGCGGCATCGTGCGCAGCGGCCGTCACGAGGGAGACTGGGAGATGCTGCAGGTCGGCCTCGGCGCCGACGCCAGGCCGCGCCTCGTGACGTTCGCTCAGCATTCCTGGCGGCAGGGCTGCGGCTGGTCGCAGATCGCCCACGCCGGACCCGCGCCCGTCGCCTACGTCGCACACGCCTCGCACGCGACCTACCCGCGGCGCGGGACGCACGACCGCCCATGGCCGGATCCGAACGACGAGGTGCGCGCCGACGGCCTGCGCGTCCGGCCGCCGGTCAGTGTGATCGGCGACGAGCGTCCGCGCTGGGTCGCCTCGCGCGCCCGCTGGGGCGCGAGCCGGGCGGCGTGGTGGAGCCCCGCCGAGCAGTCCAGCCCGGCCGGGCCGCGCTTTCAGGACGACGGCCGCTGGCACGCGCCGGCGGCGTGGCACGCGGATGCGCGTGTCTGCGCGGACGGGCCGCCGGGCTACCCGTGGTGGGTGATCGCCGGGGTCGGCGGGCTCCTGGCGGCATTCCTCGGTTGGTTCCTGCGCAGGCGGGCATCCCGCGCCTGATAGAAAGAACAAGACCCACCACCCCCCAGGAGGCACGATGGCCGGCATGTCCGGACGGATGTCCACCGTCATCAAGGCGAAGATCTCCAAGCTGCTCGACAAGGCAGAGGACCCGGGAGAGACGCTCGACTACAGCTACACGAGGCAACTCGAGTCGCTGCAGCAGGTCAAGAAGGGCATCGCGGACGTCGTCACGGCGAAGAAGCGCCTGGGCATGCAGGCCCAGAAGCTCGAGCAGTCCGTCGTCAAGCTCGAC
>DASZDB010000130.1:0-1780 GCA_035942495.1 Solirubrobacteraceae bacterium | reverse complement strand
CTTCGCGCGGTCGGCTACCACGCAGGAATGGATGCCGGGACACGCTCGGCGCGCCAGGACACGTTCATGCGCGGGGAGGCCGACATCGTCGTCGCCACGAACGCGTTCGGCATGGGCGTCGACAAGGCCGACGTGCGCTCGGTGTGGCACTGGGCGCTGCCCTCGAGCCTCGAGGCCTACTACCAGGAGGCCGGCCGGGCGGGCCGCGACGGGCGGCCGGCGCGCGCGGTTCTGCTGGCGTCGCGTTCGGATCTCGGGCGCCTCGTGCGCTTCATACGCGAGGCGGAGGTGACCGTCGAGCAGGTCGGCGCGATCGTGGGCCGGCTGCGCGCGCGCGGTGAGGACGGTCCGATCGAGCTGAGCCCCGGCGACGACCGCGACCGGATCGCGCTGGCCGTGGCCGAGCGCGCGGGCGCGCTGACCCTGGCGCCCGGAGCCGGCGGGCGCGTGCGCGTGCAGCTCGCGGCCGGCCAGCTCGATCACGCCCGCGCGCGCCGGCTGTGCCGCGAGGCGACGAACCGGCGCTGGGAGTCGTACCGCTCGATCGAGCGCTACGCCACCGGCGCCGAGCGCTGTCGCCGCCGCCAGCTGCTCGACCACTTCGGCGACGCCACACCCGCGGCGCCGTCGGGACGCTGCTGCGACGTCCACGATCCGGTCGACTGGCTGCCGGAGATCACGGTCGCCGGCAAGGGTGCGCGCGGCGGCGCCCGTCAGCCGGCGCTCGTCGAGGACGGGCCGCCGGTCTCGGATGACGAGCTCGCGCCGCTGAAGGCCTGGCGTCGCGACCGGGCCGAGGGAAAGCCCGCCTACACGGTCGCGACCGACGCGACGCTGCGCGAGGTGGTCCGGCGCCGTCCGCGGACGACCGACGAGCTGCTGGCGATCAGGGGCATCGGCCCGTCCTTCGTGACGAAGCACGCGGACTCGCTGCTGGAGCTCCTGCAGGCGTCGTGACGCCGGCGCGCGGGGCGCCGGGCGTCGCTCGGATTCAGGCCGTCAGCACGAGGGCATTGCCCGACGGGTCGCGGACGATCGGACCGGCGCCGGTCTCCTCGACGCGCCCCGCCCCGTCGGCGCGCGCGAGCACCCGCTCGCGCTCGGCGTCGTCGGGCAGCACGATCGTGAAGTGGCGCAGCGCCGCGTGACCCGGCGGCGGCGGTCCGGCGCCGCGGCTCTCCCAGGTGTTCGCGCCGAGGTGGTGGTGGTAGCCGCCGGCGGCGAGGAACGCCGCCTGTGCGCCGAAGCGCGCCATCAGCCCGAAGCCGAGCACGTCGCGGTAGAAGGCGACCGTCTGTGCGACATCGGCGACCCTCAGGTGCACGTGGCCCATCACGGTCTCGCCGCTCAGCCCGTCGAACGGCTCCCTCGCGGGGTCGTCGAGCTCGCCGAGCAGGCCGTCGACGTCGAGCGCCACCGTCGTCATGCGCTCCGCGACCTGCCCCTCCCAGACCTCGCGCGGGCGGTCCCAGTAGATCTCGATCCCGTGCCCGTCGGGGTCGCGGAGGTACAGCGCCTCGCTGACGAAGTGGTCCGACATGCCGGTGAGCCCGACGCGATCGCGCGCCGCGTGGGCGAGCCAGCGCGCGAGGTCGGCGCGCTCGGAGACCAGCAGCGCGAAGTGATAGAGGCCCGTGTAGCCGTCGGCCGGGCGCGCGCCGGGCTCCTCGGTCAGCACGAGCAGCTCGCGCTCGCCCGCCCCGAGCGAGGCGCGACCGGCCCCCGCCTCGAGCACCGAGAGCCCGACGGCGCTGCGGTAGTACTGCAGTGAGCGCTCGAG
>DASZDB010000129.1:0-4507 GCA_035942495.1 Solirubrobacteraceae bacterium | reverse complement strand
CTGCGCCACTCGCGCGCGCTGAACGTCGGCACGTTCCATGCGCCGACCGAGCGCCTGTTGTCGACGCAGGTCGCCCGCAAGGTCGTCCAGCTCGTGCTCGGCCGCCTCGATGCGCGAACCGCGAGCTTCGACGCCACGCGCTGCCTCATGCAGCGCTTCTTCCCGGCCGACTACCGCGTGCTGCAGCCGGGCGCCGATGCGCCCGCCGCGCGCGTCGCGCCGGCCGGCAGATGCGTGCGGTTCGGCTTCATCGACGATGAGGAGCGGCCCGCCCTGCGGCTGTTCCTGCGCGCGCTGCGCCGCCTGGACCCGGCCACGCCGTGGGAGGCGACGATCGTCTCCGCCCGCGGCCCGTCCAGCAGCGCACCGCTGCGCGCCGACCTCGAGGCGCGCGTGACCTACGCGACGCCCGACGAGCTCAGCGAGGCGCAGCTGCTCGCCCGCACCGACGTCTTCGTCGCGGCCTCGGATGGCGCCGCGCCGGCGCCTGGGCTGCTGCTGCGCGCGATCAACGCCGCCGCCGTGCCGCTCGCGTCGCGCCTGCCCGTCTACGAGGAGGCGCTCGGCGAGGGGGCGCACGGGTTGCTGTTCGAGCCGCGCGACATCGAGACGCTCGCCGCCCAGCTCGAGCGGCTCGTCGCCGATGTTGCGCTGCGCGAGCGGTTGCACGCCGCCGCCGAGCCCGTGCGCGCGCAGCTCACGTGGGCGCGCGTCGCCGACGACCTCGAGGACGTCTACGCCGGCGTCGTCGCCCGCCGCCACCCGATGAAGGGCAACGAGCAGCTGGCCACCCGGCTGAGCTCGCGCAAGCGCATCGACGTCGACCTGCACATGCACACCGACCACTCCCACGACTGCGCGACGCCGGTCGAGGTGCTGCTGGCGACCGCGCGCGAGCAGGGCCTCGGCGCGATCGCGGTCACCGACCACAACGAGGTGTCCGGGGCGTTGGAAGCACGCGAGAAGGCGGCGCGGTTCGGCGTGAAGATCATCGTCGCCGAGGAGGTCAAGACCGCCAACCAGGGCGAGGTCATCGGGCTGTTCATCGAGGAGAAGATCCCGCGCGGCCTCACGCTGGCCGAGACGGTGGCCGAGATCAAGCGCCAGGGCGGGCTCGTCTACGTGCCGCACCCGTTCGATCGCATGCACGCCGTGCCCGACTACGAGCACCTGCTGACGATCATCGAGGACATCGACCTCATCGAGGTCTACAACCCGCGCGTCGCGATCGGCTCCTTCAACGAGGAAGCCGCGCGGTTTGCGGCGAAGTACCGGATCCTGGCGGCCGCCGGCTCGGACTCGCACGTCGCCCCGGGCCTCGGCTCAGTGCGCGTCCGGATGCACGACTTCAACGGCCCCGAGGAGTTCCTCGAATCGCTGCGCACGGCTGAGATCACGACGAAGCCGTCCTCGCTGCTCTACGTGCAGGCGCTGAAGTTCCTCGAGACCAAGGCGACCCCGCCGAGCGCGCGCCGCGCCGTGCGCGAGCGGCGGGTGCGGCGCGCCACGCGCAAGTCGTGATGCACGCGCAGGGTCGGCCGTCGCAACCGTCGAACTCACCGCCGAGCATGCCGACGACCGATGACGAGATCCGCGAGAAGTACCTCGAGCGCGCGATCCGTGAGCTCAACGCGCTGACGCGCGAGCTGCAGGACTGCCGCGAGTGCCCGCGCGGCCATCTCATGCCGGTCCTCGGCTCCGGCCACCCGCAGGCCGACATCCTGCTGCTCAAGCACGCGCCGATGCCGCCGGAGATCGAGGAGGGCGTTGCGTTCTACGGCCGCGCCGGCGCCGCGCTCATGAAGGCGTTCAAGCGCCTGGCGATCGATCCGCTCGCCGTCTACGGCACGTTGTGCGTGAAGTGCCCGGTGAGCGACACCTCGCTCGCCGACCCCGCTTGTGTCGCGCGCGTCGCCGAGGAGATCGCGATCGTGGCGCCGAAGATGATCGTCGTGATGGGCGAGGACGCGCTGGCGGTGCTCAACGATCTCGCCCTGCCGCTGGCGCGGCCGGTCGCTGCGGAGCCCGGCGAGGTGCAGCACCTGACGCCCTCGATCGAGGCGCTCTACGTGCCGAACATCGACGAGGCGCTCGACGAGGAGGCCGCCAAGCGGGCCTTCTGGTCGGCCTTCCGGGTGCTCGGCGAGTGGTACGCCGACCTTCCGCCGTACTGAGCCGCTTCGGCCCCGCTACGGTGGCGTTCGCTGTCCCGCTCGCAGCGTTCGCCTACTTCCTCGCGGCGCCCCTGCTGCCGGCGCTTCCGGCGGGCGACGCGACGGTCCTCGTCGCCGGCTCGATCGGCCTGCTGCTCGTCGGCGGGAGCACGCTGGCACTGCTGCCGGCCTACGAGACGCTGATCGCGCCGCTGCTCGTCGCGCTCGGCGCCGGGCTGCTCGTCGCGGCGTTCAACAGCGACGGCGCCAACGGCGTCGGGGCAGGCGCCAACGTCGTCGAGGCGCTGCTGGCCGGCGCTGCCGGGCTGCTGTTCGCGCGCTGGCTCGCCGCGCCGGCGATCGCCGTGGCCGTCGCGCTCTTCGTCGCCGTGGTCGACATCCTGTCCGTGGCGTTCGGCCCGACGTCGCGGCTGCTCGACGACGGCACGGGCCGCGTCGACGCGCTGAGCTTCGACCTGCCGGCCTGGGGCGACACCGGCAGCGCCGGACACCTCGGCTTCTCCGACGCGTTCTTCGTCGCGCTGTTCGCGGCGTGGGCCTGGCGCTTCGGCCTGCGCCGCGGCGCGACGATCGCGGCCCTGCTGCTCGGGCTGCTCGCGGCGCTCGTGCTCAGCGTCGCGCTGGACCGCGCGATCCCGGCGCTGCCGTTCGTGGCGGCCGGCTATCTGCTGCCCAATCTCGATCGGGTGTGGAGCCTGGTGGGGCCCCGCGCGGACGGTACCGCCTGACCGCCGCGACGTCGCGCGGTCGAAGAGGTGGCGCCGTTCGAAGCCGAACGATCGTCCACGCGACTTGCGGACGACGACGCCCTGCGCATCAATTCGACGCAGGGCTCCGTCGTCGTACCTAGTCGGCGGCGGCGGGGCCGGCTTGCCTGCGCCGACGCTCAGGGTTCGAGGATGATCTTGCCGAGCTTGCCGCCGGCGGCGAACCGCTCGTAGGCGGCGGCCACGTCCTCCAGGGCGAAGGTCTCGGCGACCGGCACGCGCAGATCGCCGCGCTCGAAGCCGGGCAGCACCTCGCGCTCCACCGCGCGGGCCGTCGCGGCCTTCTGCTCGAGCGGGCGGGCGCGCAGCGTCGAGGCCATGATCCGGCCGCGCTTGGCCATCAGCGCGGCGAGGTTGAGCTCGGCCTTCGCACCGGCGGCGATGCCGATCACGACGATCCGGCCGTTCGTGTTCAGCGCCTTGACGTTCGCCGCGAGGTTCGGCGCGCCGACGAGCTCGAGGACGACGTCGAACGGGCCGCGCTCGTCGAAGCCCTCGGGCTCGAGCACGTCGTCGGCGCCGAGCTGCGCGACGGAGTCTCGGGTATCGGGGTTGCGGACGGTGGCCGTGACGTGTGCACCGGTCGCGTGCGCGAGCTGGACGGCGGCGGTCCCCACGCCGCCGGCCGCGCCGTGGACGAGCAGCCGCTCGCCGGGCCGCAGCCCGGCCTGCGTGAAGAGCGCGTCGTGGGCGGTCGTGAAGACCTCCGGCAGCCCGCCGGCCTCCGGGAACCCGACCGCATCGGGGACCGGCATGAGCTGGCGTTCGTGGACCACCGCGAGCTCGCCTTGACCGCCGCCGCCGACGATGCCCATGACCCGGTCGCCCTCGGAGAAGCGCGCCGCCCCCTTGCCGAGGCCCGAGACCACGCCCGCGAGCTCGAGCCCGGGGATGTCCGGCGGCGAGCCCGGCGGGGCGGGATAGCGCCCGCGCAGCTGCATCATGTCGGCGCCGTTGATCCCCGCGGCGCGTACGCGCACGAGCACCTCGCCGGTCCCCGGCTCGGGATCGGCATGCTCCTCGACGAGGACCTCGCCGTCGCGGATCGTTGCGGCGCGCATCGCCGCCGAGTCTAATGACGCCCTCAGCGCAGCGGCAGCCCGAGGCTCGAGCACCCGCGCCCGCGGTCGACGTCGGCCGGCCGGCCACCCGCCGTTGGCACCTTTGGGGCCAACCGCGCCCCAAAGGTGCCAAGGCCGCGCTGAATCGCGGATCGCCCGGAGGGTCTGGCGAATAACCCTCGCCAGCCGAGGCCTATTCGCCACACCCACCCGAACGCCGGCCCCGGCACGACGACCGACACCAACCGAGACTCACGCCCTCGGAGATGCCGTTCGACCAGGCGATCGCGGCCCGGCACGGCGCGAAGCGCACCCACACCCACGCCGGCGGATCTCGCCTCCCCGCCCACATCCGTCCCCCCGCGGCGACGGCGTGGACTAAGCTCACTGGCGTGTCGACGCCCGCCGAGGCCTACCGGCTGCCCGGCATCTCGCCGAAGGCCTACGAGCACCCGGCCGACCGTGCCGCGACGGCGGCGCTCGGCTCCATCCCGATGCTCGACTA
>DASZDB010000128.1:0-3931 GCA_035942495.1 Solirubrobacteraceae bacterium | reverse complement strand
TGAACGGCGGCACGGGCGTCGGCGTGTCGATGCCGATGAGCTGCCCGGCGAACCCGCCGTCCGCGACGACCGCCACCACGCCGTAGGCGGCCGCGATCGACAGCAGGTTCATGACGCCCGCCTTCAGCGCCACCACCGGCGCGCGGAACGTCGCCAGCAGCAGCAGGAAGGACAGGATCACCACCGCGCCGATGAACAGGGGCAGCCGCGCGGCGGTGATCTCACCCTGGTCGACGAAGGCGGCGGTCTGCCCGCCGACCTTGACGTCCACGGCGGCCGACGGCACGACCTCGTCGCGGATCGCCTGCACGAGCTGCGCGGTCGCCTCGTCCTGCGGCGCGCTCGCGGGCTGCACCGTGATCATCGCGGTGTCGCGCGCCCCGTTGAACCGCGGCTCGCTCGCCGCGACGACGCCCTCTTGCGCACGCACGCGCTGCGTGAGCGCGCGCACCGCCGCGACGTCGTCCTCCTCGTGGAGGGACGCGACGAGCAGCAGCGGCCCTGCGCTGCCGGCGCCGAAGCCGTCGGCCATGAGGTCGTAGGCCTGGCGCGTCGTGGTCTCGGCGCGGTCGTTGCCGGCGTCGGGGAACCCGAGGCGCAGCCCGCTGACCGGCGCGGCCAGCGTGAGCAGGATCGCGATGCCGGCGATCGCCGCCGTCCACGGCCGCCGCTGGATGGCGCGGCTCCAGCGCGCGGCCACGGCGCGGTCGGGGTCCGCGCCCCGGCGGGTGGCGCCCGGGATCCGCAGCCGCTCGATCCGGCGGCGGGCGAAGCCGAGCAGGGCGGGCAGGAGCGTGACGGATGCCGCCATCACGACGAGCACCGCGATGATCGCGCTGAGGGCGACGCCGTAGAGGTACGTCAGGCCCATGACGAACAGTCCCATGAGCGAGATCACGACGGTCGTGCCCGCGATGAGCACGGAGCGTCCGGCGGTGGCGATCGCGTTGGCGGTCGCGTCGTGCGGCGTCAGCCCCTCGGCGAGGCCGGCGCGGTAGCGGGTGACGACGAGCAGGGCGTAGTCGATGCCGACGCCGATGCCGATCATCGAGGCCACCGAGGGCGCCCAGTCGGGCACGTCGATGACCGCGGCGAGCAGGCCGCCGAGTGCGCTGGAGATCCCGAGCCCGAACAGCGCGGTCGCCAGCGGCATGCCGGCGGCGACGAGCGTGCCGAAGGTCAGCAGCAGGACGAACGCGGCGACGATCAGGCCGATGCCCTCCGAGGAGACCTCGCCCTGCTGCGCCTGCGCGACCGCCGGCCCGGCGGCCTCGACGCGCAGCCCACCGGCGCTCGCCTCGTTGACGAGCTCGATGAGCCGTTCGCCGGTGCTGAGCGGAACGGCGTCGGAGTTGGGCACGTCGAGCGGCACGCGGACGAGCCCGATCGTCCCGTCGCGGGAGACCTCGGCCTGCGCCGTGGTGACGCCGTCACCGATGCCCTCGAGCCGCTGCGCGCCGGCCAGCACGCTGTCGATGCGCTCGCGGACGCCCGCGGACGCGGCCTCGCTCGCCTGCCAGACGATGTCGACGCTGTAGGGGCGCTGCTCCTCGAAGCGCTCGCCGAGCAGCGCGGCGGCGGCCTTGGAGTCCGAGCCGGGGGTCTCGTAGTCGGCCGACCAGTCGCCGGCGAGCTTCGAGGATGCGCCGAGCGCCACGACGAGGCCGATGATCCACAGGATCACGACGAGGCGACGACGGCGGTACGCGAATCCCCCGAGACGCGGGAGAAACGAAGGGTTCTGCGTGATGCGATGCGGTTGCACTGTGATGCTCCTTGGGAGTGGTGTGTCGATGGCGCCATGCTCCGCCGGGGAACCGCGCCGATCGACGTGGGCGCACCGCAGGTAAATCCGAAGACTTTTCCCTGGGGACCTAGGGTGGGAAGTTCCGGTCCCGATGAAGACGTACGTTCGGGTCTGTCTCCTGGACCGCGACCACGCCCGGCAAGCCGCCGCCGCGGCGCCAGCACGACGGCGAGCTGCTTGTTCTCGTGAGTGGAGCAGGCGCCCGTGGAGGCGGGGCGCTCGGAGCGGAGGACTACGTTGCCCCGGCGGGCTCCCAGCCGAGGTTCGCGCACACCTCGAGCGTCGCCGCGGCCTTGTTCATCGTGTAGAAGTGCAGGCCAGGCGCCCCGCCGCGTAGCAGTTTTTGGCAGAGCAGCGTGGCGTGCTCGACGCCGATGCGGCGAACCTCCTGCGGCTCGGAGGCTACGGACTGCAACCGCTCGGCGAGGTCGAGCGGGATGTTCGTGCCCGACATCGCCGCCATGCGCTGAACCTGTCGCACATTGGTGATCGGCATGACACCCGGAACGATCGGGGCGGTCGCGCCTCGTGCCGCCAACCGTTCGACGAGGGCGAAGTAGTCCTCCGCCCGATGGAAGAACTGCGTCAGCCCGAAGTCCGCCTCGCGGAGCTTGGCGGCCTGATGGCGCCAGTCAGCCTCCGGCGACTCGGCCGCCGGATGCCCCTCGGGGTGAACCGCCACCCCGACGCAGGGGAACCCGAGCTCTTTCGCCAGGCCAACGAGCTGCACCGCGTAGCGCAGGTCGCCTTGCGGTAGCTGCTCGGTCGCCGACAGCGGCGGGTCCCCATGCAGGGCAAGCAGGTTGTCCACGCCGGCTCGCCGGTAGCGCCGCATGAGCGCCACCAGCTAGTGACGGTGATGAGCAGCGCATGTCAGGTGGGCGAGCGGCAGCAGCGGCGAGTTGACCAGCCGCACGACGAGGTCGTGTGTGCGCTCGCGTGTCGAGCCGCCGGCGCCGTAGGTGACGGCCACGAACGCAGCTCCCAGCGGCGCCAGCTCCGCGAGCGCGTCTTCCAGCGCTGCAGCCGACTGCGGCGTTCGAGGCGGCCACAGCTCAAACGAGACGAACCGTCCGCGGCCGATGCGGTCGACGACCGTGGGCATCGCGGCAGCGTAACGGCAAACCACACGCAAACGCAGAGGCCTGTCCGGCACGCGCAGCTACGGCCCCGACGACGCCCGCGCTCGGCGGCTCGTCCGCGGCCCCTGCATCCCAACTTGAGTCCCCGGGGAAGACTTTTCACCCGCGATCGCGGCGTCGCTCTACGCTGTGGAAGGCCTATGCACGTGGCTGCGTCCCTACTCGAGCGAGAGGACGAGCTGGCGGCGCTCGATGCGGCGCTCGTGCGCGCACGCCACGGCGAGGGCGGCTTCGTCGTCGTCGAGGGCGCCGCCGGGATCGGCAAGACGAGCCTGCTGCGCGCGCTGCGCGCCCGGGCGGAGGAGGGCGGGCTGCGCCTGCTGACCGCGCGCGGCAGCGAGCTCGAGCAGACGCTGCCCTACGGCGTCGCCCGCCAGCTCTTCGAGCGCGCCGTCGCCCGCGCCACGCCGGAGGAGCGCGACGACGCGCTGTCGGGCGCAGCCGCCCATGCGGCGCCGCTGCTGAGCGCGGAGCCGGGTGCGGCCTCCGCGGCCGACGCGGATGCGGCGTTCGCCGTCATGCACGGGCTGTACTGGCTCGCCGCGAACCTCGCCGAGCGCGAACCGCTCGTGCTCGCGATCGACGACCTGCACTGGGCCGATGCCAGCTCATTGCGCTGGCTGGCGTACCTCGCGCGCCGCATCGAGGGCCTCCCGCTGCTCGCGCTTGCGACCGTGCGGCCGCTGCAATCGGAATCCGACGCGGCGCTGGCCGAGCTGCTTGCCGATCCCGCGACGCTGACCGTCAGGCCGAGCCCGCTCACGCACGAGGCGGTGGCGGTCATCCTCGGCGAGCGGGTCGCCAACGGCGTGGCCGCCGACCTCAGCGCCGCCGCCCACGCCGCGACGGCCGGAAACCCGCTGCTGCTGCGTGAGCTCGCGGGCGCGCTCGCCGGCGCGGGCCCGGCGGCGGAAGCGGAAGACGTCCGCCGGCTCGCGCCCGAGGTCCTCTCGCGGCGCGTGCGCCTCGAGCTGGCGCGGCT
>DASZDB010000127.1:0-2072 GCA_035942495.1 Solirubrobacteraceae bacterium | reverse complement strand
GGAGGCGCTGCAGCGCAAGGCGATCCGCTTCGACCGCGCCGGCGACCAGCACTACGACTACATCTCGGCGTGGATCAAGGCCACTCGCGCGTCCGATCCCGACGCCGCGCTGTACTACCTCGCGGTGATGCTCGAGGGCGGTGAGGACGCGCGGTTCATCGTGCGCCGGATGGTGATCTTCGCCTCCGAGGACGTCGGCAACGCCGACCCCCACGCGCTCGTCGTGGCGACCGCGGCGGCGGCGGCCGTGGAGCACGTCGGCATGCCCGAGGCCGTCCACGCGCTGTCGCAGGCGACGATCTACCTCGCGCTCGCGCCGAAGTCCAAGGCCGCGACGATCTCGATCGGCAAGGCGATCCGCCACGTCCGCGAGCACGGCGCCGCCGCGCCGCCGCCGCAGATCCGCTCGCACCCCGTCGAGTACGACAGCCCGCACAACCACCCCGGCCACCTCTCGCCGCAGGAGGTCGCGCCCGACGGGGTCGTCGGCGCGCGCTTCTACGAGCCAGACGAGATGGAGGCCGAGCTGCGCACGCGGATGGAGGACATCCGCCGCAGGAGAGGGCGCGCGTGAGCGCCGTCGCGCCGGCGGGGGACGCCGCGGTGAGGATCGAGTCGTTCAGCCCGGTCGACGGGGCGCTTCTGGGCAGCGTCGTGGCGACGGCGCCCGCCGACGTCGCCGCGGCGGTCACCGTCGCGGCCGAGGTGCAGCAGCTGTGGGCGCAGCTGCGTGCGGCCGACCGCGCGCGCTACCTCGCCCGTGCGGCGCAGGCCGTCATCGACGAGTGGGACGACCTCGTACGGATCATCGTCGCCGAGCAGGGGCGGCCGCTCGCCGAGGCGCAGACGATGGAGCTGCTGCCGGCGGTCGAGGCCCTGCTCTGGCTCTCCGAGCACGGGCCGCGCATCCTCGGTCCCGAGCGCGTCGGGCTGTCGCGCTCGCTGCAGATCGCCAAGCGCGCGCGGCTGACATTCGAGCCGCTCGGCGTCGTCGCGGTGCTGACGCCGGGCGCCGAGCCGTTCGCGACGCCGCTGGGCGACGTCGCGATCGCGCTGATGGGCGGAAACGGCGTCGTTCTGCACCCGTCGCCGCTCGCCGCGCTCGCCGGCGAGCGGATCGCGCGGGCGTTCGCGCGGGCCGGGCTGCCCGAGGGACTGCTGCAGGTCGTTCACGGCGGATCGGACACCGCGCGCGCGCTGGTGTCGGCGCCGGCGATCGCGCACGTGCGGTTCACGGGCTCGTCGCAGGCCGGACGAGATGTGGGCGAGGCCTGCGCGCGCGAGCTCAAGCGCGCGACGATCGAGGTCGGCGGCAAGGACCCGATGCTCGTCCTGGCCGACGCGAACATCCCCCGCGCGGTCGGCGGCGCGGTCTGGGGCGCCTTCGCGAACGCCGGCCAGTCGGGCGGCAGCCTGGCCCGCGCCTACGTGCTGCGCGAACGTCACGACCGCTTCCTCGCCGGCGTCGTCGTGCGGGCGCGGGCGCTGCGCGTCGGGCATCCCGGGCACCCGACGACCGAGATCGGGCCGCTGCTCGCCGAGGATCGCGTCGAGCGTCTCGTCTCGTTCATCGACGAGGCCGTGGCGGGCGGGGCGACACTGCACTGCGGCGGCCCGGTCGGCGTCGACGGCCACGGCGGCGCGTTCTTCGCCCCCGCAGTGCTCACCGGTGTGCCGGCCGATGCCCGGCTGCTGCACGAGGACGCGCCCGGGCCGTGGATCGCGGTGCAGCCCGTCGAGACCGAGCAGGAGGGGATCGCGCTGTGCAACGCGAACGTCGGCGGCGGCCTCGGAGCGTCGGTGTGGACGGCCGATCAATACAAGGGGGCCCGGATCGCGCGCGAGATCCGCGCCGGGATGGTCTGGATGAACGACCATGTCGTCTCGCGCACCGAGCCGCAACTTCCCTGGGGCGCCGTGCATGGTGCGGGGATCGGGCGTGCCCGCGGCGACGGGGCGCTGCGCGCGATGGTCGAGCCGAAGCTCGTGACGTGGGATCCGCCGGGCGGGCGGATTCCGTGGTGGCAGCCCTACGACCGCTCGCTCGTCGCCGCCTGGCGCGCGCTGGCGCA
>DASZDB010000126.1:0-1728 GCA_035942495.1 Solirubrobacteraceae bacterium | reverse complement strand
CGGATGGTCGGCCTTGTTGACGACGATGATGTCCGGGATCTCCATGATCCCCGCCTTGAGCGCCTGGACGGAGTCGCCGCCGCCCGGCATGAGCACGAGCAGGACGGTGTCGGCGTGGTCGATGATGTCGACCTCGGCCTGACCGCCGCCGACGGTCTCGAGGAAGACGTCGTCGCGGCCGGCGGCGTCCATCAGCAGCGCGGCCTGCAGCGACGCCTCGCTCAAGCCGCCGAGCGCGCCGCGGTTGGCCATGGAGCGGATGAAGACGCCGGGATCGAGGAAGTGCTCGGTGAGGCGGATGCGGTCGCCGAGCAGCGCGCCGTGGGTGAACGGCGAGGACGGATCGATCGACAGGACCGCGACGCTGCGGCCGGCCGCGCGCCGGTTCGTCACGAGTCCCGCGATCAGCGTCGACTTGCCCGCCCCGGGCGCGCCGGTGATCCCGACGACCGCCGACCTGCCGGTGTGCGAATAGACCTCGCGCACGAGCGCCCAGCCGGCGGGATCGTCGTTCTCGACGAGCGAGATCGCGCGCGCGAGCGCGCGACGGTCGCCGGCGAGCAGGCGCTGGGCAAGGTTGGTTTCGACCGCCACGACCGTCGATCATGGCAGGGGCGGGCGAGGCCCGGTCGCTACCCGTAGCCTTACGGCCATGTCCGTCAACGTGCCCCTCGACGAGCTGCCGCAGGCACTCGAGCGCTTCGGACCGAACCCCTACATCGTCACGGTCGGCGCCGACGGGCGCCCGCGTGCCACGTCGGTCACGGTCGAGTGGCGCCAGCAGCTGCTGATGCTCGGCGCCGGGCGGCGAACGACGGAGAACGTGCTCGTCAACGAGCAGGTTGCGCTGCTGTGGCCGGCGCCCGCGCCCGGCGAGCACGCGCTGATCGTCGACGGCTGGGCCGCGGTGTTCGACAGCCCGGAGACCAACGAGGTCGTCTTCGTGCAGCCCGGCAAGGCCGTACTGCACGTCTCGAAGGGCTGAACGTGACGACGGTCCGACCGACAACGCCGGTGCCACCCGAGAGTGCTGAAGCACCCGCCGTCGTCGCGACGGAGACCGCGGTGCCCGAGGCGCCGATCGGTGCCGACGTGCGCGGCGAGCCGGCGCCGCTGCGCGGCGGGCCGCTGGCGCTGTGGCGCTTCATGCGCTCACACGGGATGGTCAACCGCAACTACGCGCGGTTGATCGCGCGCTGGCTGTGGCTGAAGCTGCACTGGCGGGGGCGGCTGAAGACCGACGGGCTGTGCTTCGTCTGCCCGGGCGTCAAGATCGAGATCGGCAAGGGCGCGACCCTGCACCTCGGGCGCTGGTCGTGGATCGGGCACGGCTCGAAGATCCGCGTCCACGAGGGCGAAGCGCGGATCGGCGCGAAGAGCGTTCTCGGCCAGGAGTGCACGATCTCTGCCTTCCAGCACGTCTCGATCGGGCGCGAGTGCATCGTCGCCGACCGCGTCATGCTCATCGACTTCGACCACGGCGTCGTCGAGGTCGACCGGCCGATCCGCGAGCAGGGCATCTACAAGCGCGACGTGCGCGTCGGCCACAACGTCTGGATCGGCTACGGCGTCGCGATCCTGCGCGGCGTGACGGTCGGCAACAACTGCGTCCTGGGGACGTCTACGATCGTCACGAAGGATGTGCCCGACAACGCGGTCGCGGCGGGGGTCCCCGTGCGGGTGCTGCGGATGCGCAAGACGCCGCGCACGCTGCGCTGGGAGTAGTTG
>DASZDB010000125.1:0-3628 GCA_035942495.1 Solirubrobacteraceae bacterium | reverse complement strand
GGCCTGCTCTACATGCTGGTCGCGCGGCCCCATCGCCGCGCGCCGGGCGCCGCGACGACACCGATCGCGGGCGACTGACGCGCCGGCGAGGCTGATGCAGACGAGCGCCACCGGCCCGAACGGCGGGACGTGCATGACCATCATCGCGCCGATGCCGAGCAGGACGAGCGCGCCGCGCCCGACGCCGGCGCCGCGCAGGGCGACGATCGCCGCCGACACGCCGACGACCCAGGCGAGGCTGCCGACGCTGTTGAACACGCCGACCTCGCCCGCGATCGGGTGCGTGGCGATCCGGTCGACGGTGTCGGCGAGCGCGGTGCGCGCCGCGCCGGTGGCCTCGTTGGACTCCTGCCCGACGATCCCCGTGGCGATCCCCATGAGGGCCTCCCAGACGCCGTAGAACACCGCGAACACCGGCAGCGCGACGCGCGCCGTGCGGGCCGCGCGGCCCTCGACGCCGCGCAGCAGCAGCCACACGACATAGGCCATGAGCGGAAACAGCACGGCGCCGCCGACGTGGACGACGAGCCACGGCGTCGTGTTCGCGGCCACCGCCGCCGAGAAGCTGCCCTCGCCCGTCGGGTGCGCCATGAGCAGCGCCGCGAAGCCGAGCGGCGCGCCCACGAGCAGGGCGCGCATGGCCATCGTGCCCGGGCTCATGACGCCACCGGCTGAGGCTGCCCGGCGGCGACCGGAGCGGCCGGCGGCGCCGGCTCGGGGGCCTGCGTGCGCCCGCTCGGCAGGCGCAGCAGGACGAGGAGCGCACCGGCGAACGCGACGATCGCCGCCGCCGTCATGCCGATCCCGAGCGCCTCGGTGAACGCGACGCCGGCGGAGTCGGCGATCTCGCGGCCCGCCGCGCCGCCGACCTGGTCGGCCACCGCGTGGGCGGCGCCGATCGACTCGCCGGCCGGTCCGCTGACGTCATGCGAGTACGCCGCGCCGATGAGCGATCCGATCACGGCGACGCCGAGTGCCCCGCCGACCTGGCGGGTGACGTCGCTCATCGCCGAGCCGACGCCCGCCTTGTCCTCGGGAACGGCGCTCATGACGCACGCGGTGGCGGGCGCCATCGCCAGGCCCATCGACAGCGCCAGCCCGAACGTGACGAGGGCGACCAGGCCCGTCGCCATGTCCGGGGTCCACGCCAGGCTCGTGCTCAGCACGAGCCCGACGCCGAACAGGCCGCCGGCGATGACCCGCGCGCGGCCGATGCGCTCGGCGAGGTGATCGGAGGCCCCGGCGCCCATCACGAGCCCGAGCGCGAGCGGCAGCATCGCCGCGCCCGCCTCCAGCGGGCTGAAGCCGCGGGCGAACTGCAGGTACTGGGTGAAGGCGAAGACCGAGCCCATCATCGCGAAGAAGATGAGCCCGACGCTGGCCGAGGCGACCGTGAAGCGTCGATCGCCGAAGAACTTCAGCGGCAGCATCGGCGATGCCACGTGACGCTCCCAGGCGACGAACAGCACACCGAGCACGGCGGCCGCCGCGAAGCAGCTCAGTACGAGCGAGTCGGTCCAGCCACGCGGCGTCGCCTCGATGATCCCGTAGACGAGCGTGACGAGCATCGCGATCGACAGGCCCGCGCCGATCAGGTCGAACCTGCCCGGGTTGCGGTCGCGGCTCTCGGGCACGAGCAGGTAGCCCGCGACGAGGGCGACGCCGACGATCGGGACGTTCAGCCAGAACACCGAGGCCCACGAGAACCACTCGAGCAGCAGGCCGCCGATGAACGGGCCGAGGCCGATGCCGAGGCCGGCGAAGCCCGACCAGATGCCGATCGCCTTCGCGCGCTCTTCGCGCGGGAAGATGTCCATGATCACCGAGAGGGTCGCCGGCATGATCATCGCGCCGCCGATGCCCATCAGCGCGCGGAGCGCGATGAGCTGATCGGCGTTCTGCGCGAACGCGGCGGCGACGCTGGCCACGCCGAAGAGCGCGAGGCCGGCCTGCAGGGCGCGCTTGCGCCCGAATCGATCACCGAGCGTGCCCATCGTCAGCAGCACGCCGGCGAACGAGAGCAGGTAGGCGTCGACGATCCACTGCAGCGTGGTGCCGGAGGCGGAGAAGTGCGACTGCAACGTCGGCAGCGCAACGTTGAGGACGGTGTTGTCCAAGCCGATGATCAGCAGGCTGAGGGCGAGGACGGCGAGCGTCTTCCAGCGGCGGGCGTGGACCTTCGGATCGATCGTGGCGGGTGGCATGACAGGTCTCCGGTTCGGTCGGGGCTGATCAGGGGATCTGGACGTCGCGGACGGCGATCGCGCGCGTGCGCCGAGCGACGTAGGGCGGCAGCAGCGCGAGCGCCGCGGGCGGGTCGGGCGCCTCCACGCGCCACCAGACCTCGTGACCGCCGGCCAGGCATGTGGAGGGAGCGGACTGCCGCCGCAGCGGGCTGTCGAAGCCCTGCCACGCGGCGAACGCCGCGCCGCAGTCAGGCGCGGCGTGCTGGTGATGAAGGAGAAAGAGCGCCATACGCTCAGGCTGGCGGCTCGCCCCCCGCCGGGCATCAGGGGAGGCCCCTGAACACCACCCTGAACCGGGTGCGCCGTGCGCGGTGCCGGCGACCGGGTCCGACGCCGATGGCGCCCGTGACTGCTGCGCGGGGAACCTCGGCACTGCACCGCGAAGCGGAACGAGGCGAATGGAGCTAGGGGGACTCGAACCCCCGGCCTCCTGGGTGCGATCCAGGCGCTCTCCCAACTGAGCTATAGCCCCGGGCAACGGACAGTGTACCGGCGGTCTCGTGCATCCAGGGGTCGCGGAACGGCGCTGATGCGCCGATACGCTGCGCACACGTGAGCTTTCGCAACCGCTTGGCGCTGTTCTTCGTCCTCATCGTGATCGTTCCGATGCTTGCGGTGGCCTTTCTGTTGTTCCGGCTGATCGACGAGAGCGAGCGCGGCAAGACCGACGCGGCGATCGCCCAGCAGCACAGCACCGCGATGCGGCTCTTCGGCGAGCAGCGCGAGCTTGCGGCGGCCGCGTTGGCGGAGGTCGCCCGCGGCGAGGCCACGGGGGCGATCCGCGACTTCCGCAGCGCGCTGCAGGATCGCGCCCGCGGGCGTGCTCGTGCGCGGCAGGCCGCAGAGCAGATCATCCGCGCCCAGCGCGAGCTGCCGGTGTCGAGCCGGCGGATCGAGCGGATCGTGTTCGTGGTGGACGACCGCGTCGTGCTGCGCGCCGGCGACCGCGAGGCGATCGCCCCCTCGGTCCGGCCGCTGCAGTCCACGAGCGGCCGCGAGCTGGGCGAGCTCGCGCTGTCGGTCACGGACGCGCAAACGTACGCGGAGCGCCTGCGCGCGCTGACGAACGAGGACCGGCGGCCCGGGCTGCACGTCGTCGTGGCCAACGGCGCCCGCGTGCTCGGAAGCACGCTCCCCGAGCCCGACGTCCGCGCGCTCGCCCGGGCGGACGGCAAGACGCTGACGCTCGGCGAGACCGAGTACCGCGTGCAGAAGTTCGACGACCCCAATGCGTTCGTCAGCCAGAAAATCCGCGTGTTCACGCTGGGCTCGTTGACCGCCGACGCGGGCGCGGCCTCCGAGAACCGGACGTTCGCGGCGGTCATCCTGCTCGGCTTCCTGCTGCTGGCGATCGCCTGCGCGATGCTCGTCTCGCGCACGCT
>DASZDB010000124.1:0-4166 GCA_035942495.1 Solirubrobacteraceae bacterium | reverse complement strand
AACACGCGGCGGGCGGAGTGTGTGTGACGCGCCGCGCCAGACGCCGCCCTCGAGGCCGTTGCCGGGCCCGGCCTCGCCGCAGTTACGCTCACGCGGTTCGGGAAGCGTGCAGGCGCTGTCGCGCCGCGTGCAGACGGTGTGGGACGAAGGTCATAAGCGCGATCAGCAGTCCCCGACGAGCCGGCCGACGCCGAACAGCAGCTGCCAGCTGGCGTCCTCGTCGTCGCCTCTGGAGGCGAACCCGTGCCTGATCCTCGTGGGATCCCCGCGGTGTGGCTACTGCTGTGACGGCATATCGCCACCGATGTGGGCGAAGGTCTTGTTGGCGATGCGCCAGCGTCCGTCGCTGCGGCAGAGCGTGAAGAAGTTCACGAACGTCAACGTCCCGCGGTGGTTCTCCTCGGTCATGCTGGCGGCGGCGGCGTCGCCGGCCTGAACAATCGACGTTATCCGCGCGCGGAATGTCCCGTCGACATCGGCGGGGTGCTCTGCGATGTACTCACAGAACGCGGTGATGGGCATGTCGTAGCGGTGGTCTGCGACCGCGCCGTACATCTGTGCATCCGGATGAAACGCCTCCGCGAGCTTCGCGGAATCGCCTTGGGCGACTGCGTCGATGTAGAGCTGCAGCGCGGCGGCGATAGCGTCATGCGCCTCGATCGTCGCGGAGTCGGGGGCGAGCTGCTGCTGCTGTGGAGAGGTCATCGGTTGCGTCCTTTCGGTTGCCGGCCGCCTGGTAATGCCGTCAGAGCGTTTGCTGTCGGGGAGTCGGCTGTTGCGTCGCCGATGGCCGGTTCGATGACGCCGCGCTCGGAAAGCAGGCCGAGTTGGTGCAGGATCGTGGAGGGGGCGACGTACAGCGCCTCCTCTGCTATCAGTCCGCCTGTGGTGAACGTGAAGCGGGAGCATCCGAGCAACTCGATGCCGCGGCGTGTCGCCGGGTGGCCCATGAACTCGTCTGCGTGGGTCCCGGTGATCGTCCATTCCACCCAGATGCCGTCGGCGCAGTGGTAGAGGCCGCGGCGTTCGAGCTGCCAGTCGGGGAACGCCCGGAGGTTCCCCTCGAGGAATGCCGTGATCTGCTCGTGACCCTGGACGGTGTCGCCGGTCGGAACGATTCGCACGACGCCGTCAGGCATGAAGTGGGCCACAAATGCTGCGGGGTCGTGGCTGTTGTGGGCGGCGACGACGCCGTCCAGGCGAGCTTCTGCCTCGGCGGGCGCCGAAAGCTGCTTCTGGTTTCGGTGCGAGGCTGCGGTCATCGCGAGCAGGGTCGCGCTCGCGTGTGTCGCTTCGCATCAGCCGGGCACGCTGAAATTAGTTGCCCAGGACTGCCTGGAGATCCCCTCGGCCGGCGATATCGAGTTTGCGGTAGGCGGCGCGAAGCTGGGTTTGGATCGTCTTCTGCGTGACGAACAGGTGCTGCGCGATCTCGCGGTTACTCAGGCCGTCGGCGGCCAGTCGCGCCGTACGTAGCTCGCTTGCCGTCAGCGCATCGACGCCGCTGCGCACGACCGACCGCGGCCGCGCGCCGGCGGCGCGAAGCTCCTGGTGCGCGCGCGCGACGAGCGCGTTGGCAGCGCAGCGGTGCGCGAGCTCCATCCCCGCCGCGAGCGGCTCACGTGCTGCCACGCGCTGGCCGACGCGGCGCAGCGCCGCGCCGAGCTCGACCATCGAGCGGGCGTGTTCGAGGCGCATGCTCGACCCCGCGAGCGAGTGCTCGGCGGCCTTCAGGACCTCCAGGTTGCCCTCGGCGAGACCGCGGACCCTCAAGGCACAGCCGGTCGGTCCGGGAGCCCCGAAGCGCTCCGCCAGCTCAACGCCACGCGCAGCCAAGTGCGCCGCGTTCTCAGCGTCTCCCAGCTCGAGCAGCGCCTCGGCCGCCACCGCTGGCCAGAGCAACATCGCGGCACCCTCAAGGCCCAGGGCCTGCGCCTCGAAGCCCACCTCCTGCGCGACGTCGGCCGCTTGGCGTGGGCGCCGCAGCGCCCGTAGTACCTGCGCGCGCTCGAGCCGGAGTATCAGCTGCTCGGCCCCGCAGCCCGGATCGCGGGCAAGCTGCGCGTCGATGAGCGAGAGCGCCGGCTCTGGAAATCCCCGCTCGGCATCAACCCGGGCAAGCACCGCGGTTGAGATGTTGCGCAGCTGCGCCAAGGACTCCGTCGGAGCCGTCTGGAGCGAGACCTCCGCGTCTGCTTGGGCATCAGGAAGCGCTCCGCTGCGAACGTGGCAGATCGCGCGCGACGCAAGCGTTGTGCTGAGCCCGATCGCGAGCGCTCCACGCGCACGCTGGCCCGCCTCGATACGCGAGAACGCGTCTTCCAGGCCACTGGTGTCCTCCGCGAGATGCAGCATCCATACAGCAGGCATCAGCGGCACACCCGCGGCGATCGCGCTGGCGTGCGCGTCGGCGTCACCGAGTGCTCGTCGCGCTAACCCGGCGATCTCGCGACGCGGGCGATTGGCGTGGGTCGCCGCGACAGCAAGCAGTGCCAGCCCGAGGCGCGTCGTAAGGCTGTCATCGCCCGTGGCCGGGACGAGTGCCACCGCCGCCGCGACGGCTTGGGGCACGCTTTCGCCCGAGCCCCATGCAGCCGCCTGCGCGCGCGTTGCAGAGAGCGCAAACAGCTCCTGCGCATGTCCGGTGGGGAGGCGGGTGGCTGCGTCCTGCAGGACAGCCGGCAGTTCTCGCACTCGTCCGCCCGACCACATCGGGATCGCCAGGCGCACCGCCAATTCGGCCCTGCGCAAGGGATCGTCGACGGCCTGGGCCGCCGACAGGAGACTGTCGATGCCGCGAGCGTCACCCGCCGTCGCGAGAGCGCCGCCCATCTCGACGCTAAGGGATAACTGCCGACTGGCGTCGCAGGGCTCCGCGAGCGCACGCTCGAGCAACCGCGCGGCGAGCCTCGGCGACGCGCGCGCCAGCGCGCGGCGGGCGGCCTGTTCGAAGACGCCGACGGCCCACACTTCGCCGACCACGTCGCAAGCAATGAGATGCGCTGCGATCTGCTCGGCCGACGCCCCGTGCTCGCGCAGTACGCGTGCGGCCCGCAGATGCCCGGCGGCGACCGCGACGTCTCCAAGGCCCGAGAGCACCGCCGTCCGAAGCAGGGGGTGTCGAAAGCTCAGCAAACGACCCGTGGCGAACAGCTCGGCCCGCTGCAGCGTCTGCGCCGCTGCGGCCACATCTTCGGGGCCGAGATTCGCAAGGTCCGCCACGAGCGGTACGGCAGCCTCAGCCACCAGCGCGGTCGCGCGAGCGACGGCAAGCGCATCGTCGCCAAGCGCGACGACGCGAGCCAGCACCGCACGCTGCAACCCCTCCGACGCCAGCAACGCCACCTGCCCGGCGGTCGTCGAGTTCGCTGCAAGGCCACGCTCGCCCACGACGGACAGCAGCTCACGCAACAGGAACGGATTTCCTCCGCTTGCCTGGTGGCACGCTACGACAAACGCGTCGTCGGCCGCGCCAAAGCGGTCGCGGACGATCACCGCAGCCGCTTCGCTCGTCAAGGGCTCAAGAGCCACCCTCTGAACACGGGGCTCTTCCTGCAACGCTGTGAACGCCCGCTGCGGCGGTGAAAGGTCTGGCGGGCGCGCCGCGAGCAGCACGGCCAGATTGACGCCCTCCAACCGCCGCACGACAAACCCGATCCAGCGCAGCGACTCCAGATCACACCAATGGACGTCATCGACCACCAGCAGCACGGGCGAGTCCGCTGCCATCTCCGCGAGCACCCAATACAGCGCGCTGAACGCAACGCCCTCTTCAACACCTTCTGCCACATCGCCGCGCAACACCGTCTCCGCGACCGCTGCGCCCTGCAGCCAACGATGTCGCTCGGACCCACTCGCGCTACGCAGCGACGGCTCGAGCAGCTGTCGCACGACACCCAAGGCGAAGTCGCGTTCCAGCTCGCTGCCACGACCGGCCAGAACTCGAGTGCCGTACGCACGCGAACGCGCCTCGCCAAGCAGCGCCGTCTTTCCCATACCCGCTGACGCCTCCAACAACAACGCCCCACCCACACCGGCCACGGCGCGCTCGATCAGCCCTGCCACCAACGCCAGCGCTTCGTCACGCTCAAGCAGGCCGACCGCCATTGCGCCACGCTAACAGCCACATCAGCGCAGACCGACGCCGCGCCGACAAGCGGCGTACC
>DASZDB010000123.1:0-3101 GCA_035942495.1 Solirubrobacteraceae bacterium | reverse complement strand
CTGCGCTCGGAGCTAGAGACCCGCTCGTCGAGCGGTGCCCCGGTCGTGCTCGAGATCGAGGTCCAGGGCGCGCGCCAGGTGCGCGAGCAGATGCCCGAGGCGGTGCAGGTCTTCATCGCGCCGCCGTCCGTCGACGCGCTGCGCGCGCGGCGCGTGTGTCGCGGCAGCGACGCTCCGCCTCAGATCGAGGCGCGGCTGCGCACCGCGGAGCAGGAGCTGGCCGCGCAGCACGAGTTCGCGCACGTCGTCGTCAACGACCGGTTGGAGGACGCCGTCGAGGAGCTGGTGGAGATCGTGCGGGCGACGACCGCGGAGGGGTAGGAGGCGCTGCGTGGTCGCGGCGCCCGACGGGGTGACTGGGCCGGACGCGGCCGGGTAGGGCGCCGTGTGTCGCGGCGCCGGACGGGGCGGCGGGCCGGCCGTCGCGAGGCAGGAACTGCAGCGCTGAGGGTGTGACGCGTGGACGCGGAGGCGTCTGGGCCGGGGCGGCGGTCGGGGGTGTGGCGAATGAGCGTCGGCCGGGGAGTCGGATTCGCCACACCCCGCCGCCCTGGCCGGAACGCGACCGCCCGGACCTACTCACACCCTCAATGCCGCAGTTCAACCGACGCCGACGCCCGCGCTCACGCCGCACCCCGAGCCGCCCGGCCGCCACGCCGCACTCGCAACCACGCGCCCACCCACCGGCACCCGCGGTCGCTACCCTGAGAGCCCATGATCTCTCCCCGCATCGACCGCCTTCTCGAGAACGTCGACTCGAACTACGCCTCCGTTGTCGTCGCGGCCAAGCGCGCGCGTCAGATCAACTCGTACTACCACAACCTCGGCGAGGGGACGTTCGACGAGTTCCCGCCCCCGATGGTCGATACCGGTTCGAAGAACTACCTCACGATCGCGCTCGAGGAAGTCGCCGCCGGCAAGATCAAGTACCAGTACCGCTAGGCCTGGATCGACATGGCGCGCATCCTGCTCGGCGTCAGCGGGGGGATCGCCGCCTACAAGGCGCTTGAGCTCGTGCGCCTGGCGACGGCCGCGGGCCACGCCGTCCGCGTGATCCAGACGCCCGCCAGCCAGAAGTTCGTCGGCGCCGCCTCGTTCGCCGCGCTGACCGGCGCGCCCGTCCTCACCGACGAGTTCGAGCCCGACGCCGCGCGCGGCGCCTTCCCCGGCGATGCGGCGCCCGACCACGACCCGCTCAGCCACCTCGAGCTCGTCCGCAACGCGGACATCTTCGTCGTCGCGCCCGCGACGGCGAACACCGCCGCCAAGCTCGCCGCCGGGCTGGCCGACAACCTGCTCACGAGCGCCGCGCTCGCCGCGCGCTGCCCGCTGCTCGTCGCGCCCGCGATGAACCACAACATGTGGGAGCACCCCGCGACGCAGGCCAACGTCGCCACGTTGCGCGGCCGCGGCGTCGTCGTGCTCGAGCCCGCCAGCGGCCGCCTGGCCTCCCAGGGCGAGGCCGGCACGGGCCGTCTGCCGGAGCCCGCCACGCTGCTCGAGGCGGTCGAGGCCCTGGTGCGGCCCGTCGCGCCGGCGGCGGCACCGGACCTCCTCGGCGTTCGCGTGCTCGTCACCGCCGGCGGCACGCGCGAGCCGATCGACGCCGTGCGCTTCGTCGGCAACCGCTCGTCCGGGCGGATGGGCTTCGCGCTGGCGAGCGAGGCGGCGGCGCGCGGCGCTGTCGTGACCGTCGTCGCCGCGAACGTTGCGCTGCCGCGCGACGAGCGCGTGGCCTACGTGGACATCGAGACCGCGGCGCAGCTGCAGGCCGCCTGTGCCGACGCGTTCACCGACGCCGATGTGCTGCTCATGGCCGCCGCCGTCGCCGACTTCCGTCCCGCGCGCAGCTTCGCCGGCAAGCTCAAGAAGGCGGCCGAGGAGCGGATGCGCATCGAGCTCGAGCGCACTCCCGACATCCTCAGCGGCCTCGCCGCCGTCCGCCGCCCCGGGCAGACCGTCGTCGGCTTCGCGGCCGAGCACGGCGAGGGGGCGATCGGCTACGGCCGCGAGAAGCGCGCCCGCAAGGCACTGGACGCGGTGGTGGTCAACGACGTCGCGCGCGCCGACATCGGCTTCGACGCGGCCGACAACGAAGTCACGATCATCACGGCCGAAGGGGAGACGCACATCGCCCGCGCGTCCAAGCCGCAGATCGCGCGGGCGGTGCTCGATGCCGTCGTGTCGCTGCGCGCGGCCGCGGGCGCGCCCAGCCCGTCCGGTCCGTCCGAGCCGGCGGCTTAACCACGACGAGCGCCCAGCCCTCGCCGCGGATCCGTCCGCGACGAGAGCTGGACGCTCGTCCCCGGTCGGGCCGGCCTGTTCGGCCGGCCCTGGAGGGAGCTTTGCGTTACGGGGTCGTCGTCTCGGCGATGACCTTCGCGGCGGCGACGACGCACTTGCTGAACGCCGACTTCTTCTCGCCGGCGACCTTCTTCTTGGGCAGCGTCGCGCAGGCCTTGGCGGGCGACGGCTTCGGAGCCGTGGTGCCGGCGGCCTTCGCGGCCTCGGCGGCCTTCGCGGCCTTCGCGGCCTTGGCCATCGCGGTCACGCACTGGCTGAACGGCGTGCCCTTCTGGCCGGCCACGTGCTTCTTGGACTGGTTGGCGCAGAACTTGCCGTAGGCCTTGGCCTTCGATGCCGGGCTGGCGGTCGGTGCCGGCGTCTTCGCGGCCTGCTTGGCGGCGCCCGGTGAAGTGGCGGGCGGGGCGGCGATCGCGGGGGCGCCGAACGCACCGATGGCGACGATCGAAGAAAGAGTCGCGATGCGTGAAAGCGTGTGGTTCATGGGGTGGCCTCCTTGGCGCGTGTGGTCATGCATCCAGAGCACAAACGCGACGCCTCCGAGAACGTAAGGAGCTACTTCGAAACTGCGGTCAGGGCCGCGCGCGTGGCGCGGCGCCGCTGGCGCCGGGGGCGTCGCCGGCGGGCGTGGCGCGCCGGGTGCGCAGAGCGTCCGCGAGCGCCTTCGCGAGTGCCTTGGCCCGGGCGGCGGCCTTGGCCTTGGCGCGGGCGCGCGCGGCCCCCTGCGACTGGGCCGGGCGCGTCGGGGCCTTCACCTTGGCGCGCCCGGGCGCGGTTGCGGCGCGCTCTGCCCGTCG
>DASZDB010000122.1:0-2205 GCA_035942495.1 Solirubrobacteraceae bacterium | reverse complement strand
GCCCCAGCACCATCCACACCCCGAACCGGAGCCAGGTGTCGGTCGGCAGCGTCACCGCGAGGTAGATGCAGCCGATGATCGCCAGCACGGGGAGCACCGGCGACAGCGGCGTGCGGAACGGGCGCTCGCGGTCCGGGTCGGTCGAGCGCAGGTACAGGACCGCGGCCGCCACGAGCATGAACGCGAAGAGCGTGCCGATGTTGACGAGCTCGGCGAGCGTGGACAGCGGCACGAACCCGGCCATTGCCGCGACGACGACGATCGTGACGATCGTGATCTTGTGCGGCGTCCCGTACTTGGCGTGCGTGCGCCCGAGCCGCTCGGGAATCAGCCGGTCGCGGCTCATCGCGAAGGCGACCCGCGACTGGCCGAGCATGAGCAGCATCACGGTCATCAGCGTCGCCGCCAGCGCACCGACGTAGACGATCGCCGCGATCCAGTCGCGGCCCAGGTCCTTGAACGCGTCGGCGATCGGGGCGTCGCCGCCCAGCTCCCTGAACGGCGCCATGCCGGTCAGCACGCCGGACACGAGCATGTAGAGGAGCGTGACGATCGCCAGCGAGCCGAGGATCCCGATCGGCATCGTCCGTCCGGGGTTCTTGGACTCCTCCGCCGTCGTGGCGACGATGTCGAAGCCGATGTAGGCGAAGAAGACGAGAGCCGCCCCGCCGGCGACGCCGGAGAAGCCGAACGGGAAGTACGGATCCCAGTTCGCCGTGTCGACCTCGGTCACGCCGACCGCGAGCACGATCAGCAGGACGCCGATCGTGACCGCGACGAAGGTGATCGTCGCCTTCGCCGTCATCCCGATGCCGCGGATCAGCAGCAGCCCGACGAACAGGACGATGCCGATCGCGAAGACGTTGACCGAGCCACCGTCGCCCGGCGGCGACGTGATCGAGTCGGGCAGCGTGACGCCGAAGACCTGGTCGAGCAGCGCGTTGAGGTAGCCCGCGAAGCCGACCGCCACCGCCGATGCGCCGATCGTGAACTCGAGCACGAGGTCCCAGCCGATGATGAACGCGGCGAGCTGGCCCACGGTCGCGAACGTGTACGTGTAGGCGCTGCCGGCGACCGGCACCATCGACGCCAGCTCGGCGTAGCAGAGCGCGGCGAGCGCGCAGACGACGCCGGCCAGCGCGAACGACAGGGTGATCGAAGGACCGGCCTCGGTCGCGGCGGCCTGCCCCGTGAGCACGAAGATGCCGGCGCCGACCATCGCGCCGATCCCGAGCACCACGCAGTCGAACGTGCCCAGGTTGCGGCGCAGCTTGTGCGTCTCGAGCTCGGTGCTCGCGAGCGTCTCGTCGATCGTCTTGCGTGGTCCGAGAAACGTGCTGGCACCCGCCGCCATGGCGGCGCCCTACCCGCGAGCACCCGCGGTCAAGCAGCGTCAGCGCCCGGTGCCCGGCGGCGGCGGGAGCCCGAGCTCGCGGCCGTACTTCTCGCGGTAGCTCACGCGCGCGTCGAGGACGCGCTCGACGTACTCGCGCGTCTCCGCGAAGCGGATGTGCTGCCTGCCGAACGCGCGCTGGGACAGGCCCGCCTCCGCCAGCCACCGATCGACGTTGCCCTCCCCGCCGTTGTAGGCCGCGAGCGCGAGGACGGTGTTGCGGTCGTAGCGTCGCAGCAGGTAGCGCAGGTAGTACGCGCCGTAGGAGATGTTGACCTGCGGCGTCGAGAGGTCGCCCTGCTCGAACGCCGTCCCGCCCGACAGCCGGGCGATGTAGCGCGCGGTCTCCGGCGTGATCTGCATCAGCCCGCGGGCGCCGGCCTTCGACGTGGCGTCCGTGAAGCGCGACTCGGCGTAGATCACCGCCGCCAGCAGCGACGGATCAAGCCCCTTCGCACCGGCCTGCTGACGGATGATGTCCTCGTGGGCGAGTGGCAGCGCGAGCTCGCGGACGACGTCGGGCAGGCGCGGCACGATGACCGCCGCGGCGAGACCGGCCAGCAGCGCGACCCCGAGGACGAGCGTCACGCGGCGCCGCCGGCGGCGGCGGACCACCTTGCGGGTGCGGCGCTGCGTGGCGGCTCGTGCCGTCATCGGGCGGGTGCTCATGCGCCCCTTAAACTCGCGAGCACGCCGGACAGCTCGCCCTCGAGCTCCTCGAGCGTGCCGCTGTTGTGCACGGTGTAGGTCGCGCGGCGAGCCTTCTCCTCCTGCGGAAGCTGGCGCGCCGCGCGCTGGTCGACGCCGACGTG